>NZ_JBEOXO010000003.1:0-143126 GCF_040296605.1 Streptomyces sp. NPDC002088
CGCGACCGCGGGCTGACCGCAGCCGACCGGGCCGCCGCACAGAGGCAGGTCGCCGCCCCCAGGCCCCCGCTTCGGCCTGAACGGCCTTGTCCTGTAACGCCGATCGGGCTGAAACGCCGAGGGGCGGTACAAGGGGTTCCGGCCGGGCGAGCGGGCAGGCACTGTGGGAGGGAACGGTTCTCCAGACCCTCCCCACAGACCTCCCCCCCCCCGCAGACCTCACCACTGCATCCCACCGGGGCAATCCCTAGGCGGTGACAGGCACATGGCACTGGGTACGGCCACGGCCCCGTACGAGACGCGGTTCGACGCCGGGCGGATCTGCCTGGATCTCCTCGCGACCACCCACCCCGGGGAACGGCTCGACTCCCTCGCCCCGTTGTGCGCCTGGATCACCCGGTCCGGGCTGGTCCCGCCGGGCACCCCGCTCACACACGCCGACGCGTCGTGGCTCGTCGGATTCCGAGAACTGCGTGCGCAGGCAGGACGGTTGGTGCGTGGGCACCTCGCCGCCCAGGTCCGCCCGTACGGCAGTACCGACGGTACCGACGCGCGGCCCCACGACCTTGCCCTGGCCCGCGTCAACGAGTTCGCCCGTACCGCGCCGCCCGTCCCGCGGGCGATCCGCGGCGAGGACGGCAGGCTCGTACGGGAGTTGGACGGTCCGCCGGAGTGCGCCGCGCTGCTCGCCGCCGTCGCCCGGGACTGCGTGGAACTGCTCACGGACCCGGTCGCCCGGGCCGGACTGCGGCAGTGCGAGGGCGACAACTGCCCGATAGTCTACCTGGATACGTCCCGTGGACACCGGAGGCGCTGGTGCTCCAGCGAGGTCTGCGGGAACCGCGAAAGGGTGGCCCGGCACCGTCGTCGCGCGGCCCTCAGCCAAGCCTAGGTGTCTGCTATGCACCTTCTGTGAGGGGAGCGTCGAAGCATTGTCGAAGTGATTTCGACAACACTCCGTTCGCCTCTGTTTGCCTCCGGCGCCGCACGGGCAGTCGGAGCGATCTTGCCGATGTGACGGAAATGTAAAGATCGTGCGGTGGGAATGTGCATCCATGTCCGTCACGTCATGTCACGCACAAGAAAACTGTCGCCTCGCTTTGAACATCACGCGACCCGCATCCGTACCCGTGCACGAGCGACCGACTGGGGGAACCCCCGGACACCGGAGGTGGGCGTGCGCAAGGATTCCGTCGTGGCCAATGAACGTGGATCGAGGGCCCGACATCGCATGTCCCAGCCCTCGGAACCTGACGAGGAGCTGATGCGTGCTCTCTATCGAGAGCACGCCGGACCCCTCCTTGCGTATGTCTTGCGGCTGGTCGCCGGAGACCGGCAGCGTGCCGAGGACGTCGTGCAGGAGACGCTCATCCGTGCCTGGAAGAACGCCGGTCAGCTCAACCGGGCGACCGGATCGGTACGCCCCTGGCTGGTGACGGTCGCACGCCGCATCGTCATCGACGGCCACCGCAGCCGGCAGGCCCGGCCGCAGGAGGTCGATCCGTCGCCGCTGGAGGTCATCCCCGCGGAGGACGAGATCGACAAGGCGCTTTGGTTGATGACGCTTTCGGACGCGCTGGACGACCTGACCCCTGCCCACCGGGAGGTCCTCGTCGAGACGTACTTCAAGGGGCGTACGGTCAATGAGGCGGCCGAGACGCTGGGCATCCCGAGCGGCACGGTCCGCTCCCGGGTGTTCTACGCCCTGCGGTCGATGAAGCTGGCACTGGAGGAGCGGGGGGTGACAGCGTGATGAGCGTTTACGGGGGGTTCGGAACGGGTGGTTCGGGTATGTCTGGCCCCATGGAGGGATCATCGGCCCCGAACGAGCACGAGACTGTCGGCGCCTACGCCCTCGGGATTCTTGACGACGCCGAGGCAACCGCTTTCGAGGCCCACCTCGCGACCTGCGAATGGTGCGCCCAGCAGCTCGACGAGCTCGCCGGGATGGAGCCGATGCTGGCCGCGCTCGCGGACCTGCCGGGCGCCGGCACACCCGCGATCGGTGAGTCCCTGTCCGCCAAGCCCAGCCCACGGCTGGCGGAGAAGCTCGTCGACGAGGTCTCCGAGCGCCGCGCCGTCAAGCGCCGGCGCAGCTTCTACCTCGTGGCGGCCGCGGCCGCGCTGATCATCGGCGGCCCGCTGACGGTGCTGGCGGCGACCGGCGGCTCGGACAACAGCGGCAACATGGCGGCCGGCCCCGCTCAGACCGCCTTCCAGACCATGACCGACAAGAAGTCCGCCACGGACCCGACGACGCACGTCACCGCGACCGTGGCCGTGGAGAAGAAGGCCTGGGGCACCCACGCCGTCCTCCAGCTCAAGAACGTCACCGGCCCGGAGAAGTGCTCGCTCATCGCCGTCGGCAAGAACGGCGAGCGCGAGACCGTCACCTCCTGGTCCGTGCCGAACTGGGGCTACGGCCTGCCCAACGCCAAGACCGAAGAGGCGAAGAACCCGCTCTACGTCCACGGCGGCGCCGCCTTCACCCCCAACGAGATCGACCACTTCGAAGTCATGACCTTCGACGGGAAGCGGTTGGTGGAGGTCGACTCCTAGGACCTGTCGCTTCCCGGGCGGGCCCCCTTCGCGTACGGTTGACGGCTGCCCAGCACGTCAGAAGGGGGCCCGGTGGCCGCTCAGGCTCAACAGGAAACCGCGGTCGGTTCGGTTCACGACGCAGTGCGAGACAACGCAGTGCAAGACTCCGTACGGGACCGGGAGATCAGCATCGAGCAGGAACACCTGGACCGGGTGTACCGCAGGCTCGAGGAGAAGATCCATGAGGCCGAGTACCTCATGAACGACGCGGCCAAGCGCGGCCAGGTCGGTACGCCCGGCGCGCTCGCCGAGCGGGACGCGCAGGTATTCCGGGCGGGGGTCCACCTCAACCGGCTGAACAACGAGTTCGAGGACTTCCTCTTCGGCCGTATCGACCTGCTCCTCGGCAAGGACGGCAAGAAGGGCCCCGACGGCGCGTACACCGCCGTCGAGCCCGCCGAGGGGGCCGTCCGCGACGACAACACGGCCGACATCGCCGAGACCCTCCACATCGGCCGCATCGGCGTCCTCGACCAGGACTACGCCCCCCTGGTCATCGACTGGCGGGCCCCCGCGGCCGCGCCGTTCTACCGCTCCACCCCGGTCGACCCCGGCCGGGTCGTGCGCCGCCGGGTCATCCGCTCCAAGGGCCGCCGCGTCCTCGGCGTCGAGGACGACCTGATGCGCCCCGAACTGAAGGCGTCGCTGGACGGCCGGGAGCTGCCCGTCATCGGCGACGGCGCCCTGATGGCCGCCCTCGGCCAGGCCCGCAGCCACACCATGCGGGACATCGTCGCCTCCATCCAGGCCGAACAGGACCTGGTGATCCGCGCCCCCGCCGCCTCCGTGACGTACGTCGAGGGCGGCCCCGGCACCGGCAAGACGGCCGTCGCCCTGCACCGGGCGGCCTACCTCCTCTACCAGGACCGGCGCCGGTACGCGGGCGGCATCCTGATCGTCTCGCCCACGCCCCTGCTGGTCGCGTACACCGAGGGCGTCCTGCCGTCCCTCGGCGAGGAGGGCCAGGTCGCCATCCGCGCCATCGGCTCCCTCGTCGACGGCGCGGAGGCCACCCTGTACGACTCGCCGGCGGTGGCCCGCGCCAAGGGCTCGTACCGGATGCTGAAGGTGCTGCGGAAGGCGGCGCGCGGGGCACTGGAGTCGAACGACTCGCCCACCCGCCTCCGCGTCGTCGCCTTCGGCCGCCGCCTGGAGCTGGAGGCCGGGCAGCTGGATCGCATCCGGCACAACGTCCTCGGCGGCACCGCGCCCGTCAACCTGCTGCGTCCGCGCGCCCGCAAGCTGCTGCTCGACGCCCTGTGGGAGCAGTCCGGCGCGGCCGGCCGGCACACGGACCCCGAGCTGGCCGCCGAGCTGCGCTCCTCCTTCGACGAGGACGTCACCTCCGAGGACAGCTTCATCGAGTTCCTCGACGCCTGGTGGCCCGAGCTGGCTCCGCGCGCCGTGCTGGCGGCGATGGCCGACGACCGGCGGCTCGGGCGCTGGTCCCGGCGGATCCTCAACCCCGGCGAGGCACGCAAGGTCGCCCGCTCGCTCCGACGGGACGGCCTGTCCGTGCACGACGTGGCCATGCTGGACGAGCTCCAGGCCATCCTCGGCGCCCCGGCCCGCCCCCGGAAGAGGCGCGAGCTGGACCCGCTCGACCAGCTCACCGGTCTCGAGGAGCTGATGCCCGTACGCGAGGAGTCGCAGCGCGAGCGGGCCGAGCGGCTGGCGCAGGAGCGCGTCGAGTACGCGCACGTCATCGTCGACGAGGCGCAGGACCTGACGCCGATGCAGTGGCGCATGGTGGGCCGGCGTGGCCGGCACGCCACCTGGACGATCGTCGGCGACCCGGCCCAGTCGTCGTGGTCCGACCCCGACGAGGCGGCCGAGGCACGCGACGAGGCCCTGGGCAGCCGTCCGCGCCGCAGCTTCCAGCTGACGGTGAACTACCGCAACCCGGCCGAGATCGCCGAACTGGCGGCCAAGGTGCTCGCGCTCGCCATGCCGGGCTCCGTGTCCCCGTCCGCGGTCCGCTCCACGGGCGTCGAGCCGCGTTTCGTCCGTACGGACAAGGAACACGTCCCCACGGACAAGGGACACGGCAGTACGGACAAGGGATCCGGCGCCGGCGTACGGGAGTCGCTCGCCGAGACCGTCCGCGAGGAGGCCGCCCGGCTCCTCGACCGGGTCGACGGCACGATCGGCGTCGTCGTCGCCATGAACCGCCGCGAGGAGGCCAGGCGCTGGCTCGCCGGGCTGGGCGACCGCGTGGTGGCGCTCGGCAGCCTGGAGGCCAAGGGCCTGGAGTACGACGCGACGGTCGTCGTGTCGCCCGCGGAGATCGCGGACGAGTCACCGGCGGGGCTGCGCGTGCTGTACGTCGCGCTGACCCGGGCCACCCAGCAGCTGACGGTGGTCTCGGCCGAGCGGGACGAGCCGGATGCGACGGGGGTGCCGGACCTTCTCAGGGACTGATCCCGGTGAACCCGGAGGCCGCTGTTTCCTGTGAACTCCCCGGACGGGAATGGTGTTGCGGGATCCGTTTGTTAGCCTGGGTGTGACACCGGCTCGATCCAAGCCCCCGGGCCCAACCTTCGTCGCTACGAGCGACCACTTGCCGCGAGGCGAGCATGGCGGGTCGGTGTCATAAACGTGGAAGAGGCCCACATCACCCATGTGATGTGGGCCTCTTTTATTGAGAACACAACGATCTCAATCCAGGGCGGCTTTCTCCTACTCGCCGGTAGGTGCGACGATCGGACGGCAAACCCACGACCAGCAGTGCAGAGGAAGTCGGCCATGGCAACGGCGCCCAGCGTCTCCTACTCGATGACGATCCGGCTGGAGGTGCCCGCGAGCGGAACCGCCGTCTCGCAGCTCACCAACGTCGTGGAGTCCTCCGGAGGCTCGGTGACCGGCCTCGACGTCACCGCATCCGGGCACGAGAAGCTCCAGATCGACGTCACGATCGCGGCCACCTCGACCGCGCACGCCAACGAGATCGTCGAGAAGCTCCGCGGCATCGAGGGCGTCACCCTCGGCAAGGTCTCGGACCGTACGTTCCTCATGCACCTCGGCGGCAAGATCGAGATGCAGTCCAAGCACCCCATCCGCAACCGTGACGACCTGTCCATGATCTACACGCCGGGTGTGGCCCGCGTGTGCATGGCGATCGCGGAGAACCCCGAGGACGCGCGCCGCCTCACCATCAAGCGCAACTCCGTTGCGGTCGTGACGGACGGCTCGGCCGTGCTGGGCCTGGGCAACATCGGCCCGAAGGCGGCCCTGCCGGTCATGGAGGGCAAGGCCGCCCTGTTCAAACGCTTCGCCGGCATCGACGCCTGGCCGCTGTGCCTGGACACCCAGGACACCGACGCGATCGTCGAGATCGTCAAGGCGATCGCCCCGGGCTTCGCCGGTATCAACCTCGAGGACATCTCCGCCCCCCGCTGCTTCGAGATCGAGGCCCGGCTGCGCGAGGCCCTCGACATCCCCGTCTTCCACGACGACCAGCACGGCACCGCGATCGTCGTCCTCGCCTCCCTGACGAACGCCCTGCGTGTGGTGGGCAAGGCGATCGAGAGCGTGCGCGTCGTCATGTCGGGCGCCGGCGCGGCCGGCACGGCCATCCTCAAGCTGCTCATCGCCGCGGGCGTCAAGAACGCCGTCGTCGCCGACATCCACGGCGTCGTCCACGCCGACCGCGCCGACCTGGTGGACGCCGCCCCGGACTCGGCGCTGCGCTGGATCGCCGACAACACCAACCCCGAGGGCCTCACCGGCACGCTGAAGGAGGCCGTGCGCGACGCGGACGTCTTCATCGGCGTCTCCGCCCCGAACGTCCTCGACGGCGACGACGTGGCCGCCATGGCCGACGGTGCGATCGTGTTCGCGCTCGCGAACCCGGACCCCGAGGTGGACCCGGCAATCGCCCGCCAGACGGCGGCAGTTGTGGCCACCGGCCGCTCCGACTTCCCCAACCAGATCAACAACGTGCTGGTCTTCCCGGGTGTCTTCCGCGGCCTGCTGGACGCGCAGTCCCGGACCGTCAACACGGAGATGATGCTGGCCGCCGCGAAGGCCCTCGCCGACGTGGTGACCGAGGACGAGCTGAACCCGAACTACATCATCCCGAGCGTGTTCAACGACAAGGTCGCGGGCGCGGTCGCGGGTGCGGTACGGGCCGCGGCGAAGGCCGCGGGAGCGTCGGCCTCGTAGGCTCGGGGAGTGCGGGAAACCCGGTCGCTGTGCGGGTGCTGTGACGATTGCCACGGTCGGGTTTCGCCCCGGCGCGTCGCGGAACCCGGGCACCCGGCAGCCCTCTATCGTGACGGCCGGGCTCGGGCCCCTCTTTTCGTGTGACTCCCAAGGGTGTTCTCACGACTCCTGCGGGTGCCGGATTGGCTTTCCCGCCGCAGGTGGGGGCAGGATGCGTCTCTGGGCGCGAGGGTCTGAGGACGGACCCGGTCCGGGGACTGTCCGAGGCCCCTGGCAGCATCGACTTCGCTGTGCCCAATATGCGGCTCCGCCGCGTGGCACGCCTCAACGGCAAGAAGAACACGGGAGTAACAACATGAACCGCAGTGAGCTGGTGGCCGCGCTGGCCGACCGCGCCGAGGTGACCCGCAAGGACGCCGACGCCGTGCTGGCCGCGTTCGCCGAGGTCGTCGGCGACATCGTCTCCAAGGGCGACGAGAAGGTCACCATCCCCGGCTTCCTGACCTTCGAGCGCACCCACCGTGCCGCTCGCACCGCGCGCAACCCGCAGACCGGCGACCCGATCCAGATCCCGGCCGGCTACAGCGTGAAGGTCTCCGCGGGCAGCAAGCTCAAGGAAGCCGCGAAGGGCAAGTAAGCCCCCGCGTGCGTCTCGGGACGACGTACGAGACTTAAGCGACGCCAATGGGGCGGCCCCCCTCACCGGGGGCCGCCCCATCGTCGTATGTACGGCGTCAGCCGAGTGCCTTGCCCGGCAGCTCCACCTTGGCCCCCAGCTCCACCAACTTCTCCATGCTGTGTCTATCCGGGGGCGGCGACATCAGCGGCTTCGCCGCGGGCCCCCGGACCCCCAGCCGAGACCGGCGCTGCCCTGGGCCGGAGCTGTGGGGCTGCGGTCAGCCGAGTGCCTTGCCCGGCAGCTCCACCTTGGCCCCCAGCTCCACCAACTTCTCCATGAAGTTCTCGTAGCCACGGTTGATCAGGTCGATGCCGTGGACGCGTGACGTGCCCTGGGCGGCCAGGGCGGCGATGAGGTACGAGAAGCCGCCGCGGAGGTCGGGGATGACCAGGTCGGCGCCCTGGAGCTTCGTCGGGCCGGACACGACCGCGGAGTGCAGGAAGTTGCGCTGGCCGAAGCGGCAGTCAGAGCCGCCGAGGCACTCGCGGTAGAGCTGGATGTGGGCGCCCATCTGGTTGAGGGCGGACGTGAAGCCCAGGCGGGACTCGTAGACCGTCTCGTGGATGATGGACAGGCCCGTGGCCTGGGTCAGGGCGACCACCAGGGGCTGCTGCCAGTCCGTCTGGAAGCCCGGGTGCACGTCCGTTTCGAGGGCGATGGACTTCAACTGGCTGCCCGGGTGCCAGAAGCGGATGCCCTGGTCGTCGATCTCGAAGGCGCCACCCACCTTCCGGTAGGTGTTCAGGAACGTCATCATCGAGCGCTGCTGGGCGCCGCGGACGTAGATGTTCCCCTCGGTCGCCAGCGCCGCGGACGCCCACGAGGCGGCCTCCAGGCGGTCCGGGAGGGCCGCGTGGGTGTAGCCGCCGAGCGAGTCGACGCCGGTGATGCGGATCGTGCGGTCGGTGTCCATCGCGATGATCGCGCCCATTTTCTGCAGGACGCAGATCAGGTCCTCGATCTCCGGCTCGACCGCCGCGTTCGAGAGCTCGGTGACGCCTTCCGCGAGGACCGCCGTCAGCAGCACCTGCTCGGTCGCACCCACGGACGGGTACGGCAGCCGGATCTTCGTGCCGCGCAGCCGCGTCGGCGCCTCCAGGTACTGGCCGTCCGCCCGCTTCTCGATCCGCGCGCCGAACTGCCGCAGCACCTCGAAGTGGAAGTCGATGGGCCGGCCGCCGATGTCGCAGCCGCCGAGGCCCGGGATGAACGCGTGGCCCAGGCGGTGCAGCAGCGGGCCGCAGAACAGGATCGGGATACGGCTCGAACCCGCGTGGGCATCGATGTCGGCGACGTTCGCGCTCTCCACGTGCGACGGATCCATCACCAGCTCGCCCGGCTCCTCACCCGGACGGACCGTCACCCCGTGCAGCTGGAGCAGACCGCGTACGACCCGCACGTCACGGATGTCGGGAACGTTGCGCAGCCGGCTTGGCGCGCTGCCCAGCAGGGCGGCGACCATGGCCTTCGGTACGAGGTTCTTCGCACCGCGGACACGGATCTCGCCCTCCAGCGGGGTTCCGCCGTGGACAAGCAGGACATCGTCGTTGACGGTCATGTATCTCGCGTTCCGATGAGTTGGGCAGGGGAGATGAGACAGACTAATCGCCGCGCACCCCTCTCCCGTAAGCCCAAGTACCGCCCAGCAACGTCATAGCTGTGTCACAACACGAACCGTTCCCAATCGGGCACATGGGGTCACCGGCGCGGGCGTGCGGGTGGGGTGCGTCCGTGCGCCCTCGGCCGCCTTCACTCCCGTGCCCGATTGGCTCCCCACATGGTGGGCAGATGCGGGATCATGTCTGGCATGACCGAGGTGTCCTCGCTCACAGGGCGGCTGCTCGTGGCAACGCCCGCCCTGGCGGACCCGAACTTCGACCGTGCGGTGGTGCTCCTTCTCGACCACGACGAGGAGGGCTCCCTCGGTGTCGTCCTCAACCGCCCTACACCGGTGGGCGTGCGCGACATCCTGGAGGGCTGGGCGGATCTGACCGGCGAGCCCGGCGTGGTCTTCCAGGGCGGTCCGGTCTCCCTCGACTCGGCGCTGGGCGTCGCGGTGATCCCGGGCGGCGGCTCGGCCGAACGGGCGCCGCTGGGCTGGCGCCGGGTGCACGGCGCGATCGGGCTCGTGGACCTGGAGGCCCCGCCGGAGCTGCTCGCCTCCGCCCTCGGTTCCCTGCGGATCTTCGCCGGTTACGCCGGCTGGGGCCCCGGCCAGCTGGAGGACGAACTGGTCGAGGGCGCGTGGTACGTCGTCGAGTCCGAACCGGGCGACGTCTCCTCCCCGTCCCCCGAGAGACTCTGGCGCGAGGTCCTGCGCCGCCAGCGCAACGAACTGGCGATGGTGGCCACGTATCCGGACGACCCTTCGCTCAACTGATGCCTGTGAGCTTCAGTACCCTTGGCGATATGAGCACTCTTGAGCCCGAGCGCGGGACTGGTACGGGGACCCTCGTAGAGCCGACGCCACAGGTGTCCCACGGCGACGGCGACCACGAGCGCTTCGCCCACTACGTCCAGAAGGACAAGATCATGGCGAGCGCCCTCGACGGGACCCCCGTCGTGGCGCTCTGCGGCAAGGTCTGGGTGCCCGGCCGCGACCCGAAGAAGTACCCGGTGTGTCCCATGTGCAAGGAGATCTACGACTCCATGGGCGCCGGTGGCGGCGACGGCAAGGGCGGCGACGGCAAGAAGTAGCCCTTCGCCTTCAGAACCTCCCGAACTTTCAGAAGGCCCCCGGAGCGCACTTTGGTGCACTCCGGGGGCCTTCGTGTGTTTTGCCGTTGCAAGGAGTGCGTCGGCCGGTCACAGAGTGGTTGAGACCTCTTGTGGGCGTGTTCATGAAGTCCCTAGCCTCCGCAGTGTTGTGCAGAGCGAAACCGTCATTGCGCATGTTGCAACGCCTCATCGGAGGAGTACGCCATGAAGCTGTCCGTCCGACGCGCCGCGCCAGCGGCCCTCCTGCTCGCCGTCACCCTCGCAGGCGCCGCCTGCGCCCCTCAGACCTCCGCCGACTCCACCTCCGACAAGGACGACAAGACCGGCACGCTGCGCGTGTGGCTCTTCCAGGAGGTCGGCAACAAGCCGAAGCAACAGGTCGTCGACTCCGTCGTCGCCGCCTTCGAGAAGGCCCACGAGGGTACGAAGGTCGACGTCGAGTACATCCCCGTGGAGACCCGCGCCCAGCGCGTCAAGGCCGCGTTCAACGACCCGAAGTCCGCCCCCGACGTCATGGAGTACGGCAACACCGACACCGCCGGCTACGTCCACGACGGCGGACTCCTCGACGTCACCAAGGAGTTCCGCACCTGGAGCGAGGCCAAGGACACCGACCCCACGGCCCGCCAGTCGGTCACCGTGGACGGCAAGGTCTACGGCGCGCCCTTCTACGTCGGTGTCCGCGCCCTGTACTACCGCACGGACGTCTTCGAGGAACTGGGCCTGGAAGTCCCGAAGACGATGGCCGAGCTGGCCTCGACGGCCCGCAGGATCCGCGCCGCGAAGCCCGACCTCTACGGCCTGGTCGTCGGCGGCGCCTACACGTACGGCGCGATGCCCTTCATCTGGGCCAACGGCGGCGAACTCGCCGCCGGCAAGAACGGCTCGTACGCCTCCGCCATCGACAGCGCGGCCGCCCAGGAGGGCATCAAGGCCTACACCTCCCTCTTCTCCGACGACAACTGTCCCGCCGCCAAGTGCGCGGGCATGGGCGGCAACGACACGGTCACCGCGTTCGCCGCGGGCAAGGCGGGCATGGCGATCGGCGGCGACTTCAGCCACACGGCCGTGGAGGCCGGGAAGGTGAAGGGCGAGTACGCGGTCGTCCCGCTGCCGGGTGTCGCGTCCGGCTCGATCGCCCCGGCGTTCGCGGGCGGCAACAACATCGGCGTCCTGAAGAGCACCTCGCACCGCACCCTCGCCGTCGACCTCATGGAACAGCTCGCGTCGAAGCAGAGCCAGACCGAACTTTTCGACGCGATGGGCTTCCTGCCCACGTTCACGGACGTACGGGACAAGGCGGCGGCCAAGCAGCCGTACGTGAAGCCCTTCGTCCAGACCCTCTCCGCCGGCACCAAGTTCGTCCCGGCCTCTCCCGCCTGGTCCCAGATCGACTCCTCCCTCGTCCTGCCGACCATGTTCCAGGAGGTCATCAGCGGCAAGAAGGACGTGGCGGCGGCCTCGAAGGACGCGGCGACGAAGATGAACGACGCGTTCGGCACCGCCGGGTGAGGCGGATGGGCAACCGCGCCACCTGGACCCCCTGGCTCTACCTGGCCCCCGCCCTCGTCGTCCTCGGCGGGTTGCTGGTCTACCCGGTCTACCAGCTCGGCCTGATCTCCTTCTTCCAGTACACCCAGGCCCAGGTCAGCGGCGGCGAACCGACCACCTTCCAGGGCTTCGGCAACTACGCGACCCTTTTGGGGGACGAGCAGTTCTGGCAGGTGCTGCTGGCGACCGTGCTGTTCGCGGCGGCCTGTGTGGTGTCGACCCTCGCCGTCGGATGCGCGCTCGCCGTGCTGCTCACGCGCGTGCGTGCCGTGCCCCGGCTCGCCCTGATGCTGGCCGCGCTCGGCGCCTGGGCGACCCCGGCCGTCACCGGGTCCACGGTCTGGCTGCTCCTCTTCGACCCGGACTTCGGACCGGTGAACCGGCTCCTCGGGCTCGGCGACCACTCCTGGACGTACGGGCGGTACAGCGCCTTCTTCCTCGTCCTGCTGGAAGTGGTCTGGTGTTCCTTCCCGTTCGTGATGGTGACGGTCTACGCCGGCATCCGTACCGTACCGGGCGAGGTGCTGGAGGCGGCCGAACTGGACGGCGCCTCGCAGTGGCGCATCTGGCGTTCGGTGCTCGCGCCGATGCTGCGGCCGATCCTGACGGTGGTCACCATCCAGTCGGTCATCTGGGACTTCAAGGTGTTCACCCAGATCTACGTCATGACGAACGGCGGCGGCATCGCCGGCCAGAACCTCGTCCTGAACGTGTACGCCTACCAGAAGGCCTTCGCGTCCTCGCAGTACGGCCTCGGCTCGGCGATCGGCGTCGTGATGCTGCTGATCCTGCTCGCCGTCACGCTGGTGTACCTGCGGCTGCTGCGCAGGCAGGGGGAGGAGCTGTGAGAGTCGTGAGGACCTTGAGCATCATCAGGGTCGTGAAACCCGGGCGCGCGGTCGCCGAGGCGGCGACGCTGCTGATCGCCGCCGTGGTCGCCTTCCCCCTGTACTGGATGGTGCTGAGCGCTTTCAAACCGGCCGGGGAGATCGAGTCGGCCGAGCCGCGGCCCTGGACCATGGCGCCGTCCCTGGATTCCTTCCGCCGGGTGTTCGGGCAGCAGGAATTCGGCCGCTACTTCCTCAACAGCCTCGTTGTGGCGTGCTCCGTCGTGATCGCCTCCGCGCTGATCGCGTTTCTCGCCGCGACCGCAGTGACACGATTCCGGTTCCGCTTCCGGACCACGTTGCTGATCATGTTCCTGGTGGCCCAGATGGTGCCGGTGGAGGCGCTCACGATCCCCTTGTTCTTCCTCATGCGGGACTTCGGCCGGCTGAACACCCTGGGGTCGCTGATCCTGCCCCACATCGCCTTCTCGCTGCCGTTCGCGATCTGGATGCTGCGGGGGTTCGTGAAAGCCGTGCCGGAGGCGTTGGAGGAGGCCGCGTACATCGACGGAGCGAGCCGTGCGCGATTCCTCTGGCAGATCCTTTTCCCGCTCGTCCTGCCGGGGCTCGTGGCCACGAGCGTGTTTTCCTTCATCTCCGCCTGGAACGACTTCCTGTTCGCCAAGTCCTTCATCATCAGCGACATGTCCCAGTCGACCCTGCCGATGGCTCTTCTCGTGTTCTACAAGCCCGACGAGCCGGACTGGGGTGGTGTCATGGCCGCCTCAACGGTGATGACGATTCCGGTGCTGATCTTCTTCGTACTCGTACAGCGACGGCTGGTCTCCGGACTGGGCGGAGCGGTAAAGGACTGACGGTATGAGTGACATTCCGTACCACCTGTTCCCGGGGCTCGACGTGGAGCTGATTCCCGCCCCGAGCCGCCTGTCGCCCTCGATCGGCGGCGGTACGGGGTACCTCGTCGACGAGGAGACCGAGATCGAGGCGACGCCCGGCACCGGGCGGGTCGCGCAGTGGCTGCGCGCGACCGTCGGCGCGGCAACCGGATATCCGCTGCCTCCCCACTCGGGCAACGGGAACCGCATTCTGCTGCGGATCATCCCCGAACTCGCCGACGAACTCGGCGGCCCCGAGGCGTACCGCTTCACCGCCGACGGCCACGTCGTCGCCATCGACGGGGCGAGCGAGGCGGGCCTGTTCTGGGGCGCCCAGACCTTCCGTCAGCTGCTCGGTGCCGACGCCTTCCGCCGTGCCCCACTCGCCCGGAAGCCGGAGTGGGAGGTGCCCGCCGTCACCATCCACGACGCCCCCCGCTTCCGCTGGCGCGGCCTCATGCTCGACGTCGCCCGGCACTTCATGCCCAAGGAAGGCGTGCTGCGTTATCTGGATCTGATGGCCGCGCACAAACTCAACGTCTTCCACTTCCACCTGACGGACGACCAGGGCTGGCGCGTCGAGATCAAGCGGTACCCGAGGCTGACGGAGGCCGGCTCCTGGCGCTCGCGCACGAAATTCGGCCACCGCTCCTCCCCGCTGTGGGAGGAGAAGCCGCACGGTGGCTACTACACCCAGGACGACATCCGGGAGATCGTCGCCTACGCCGCCGAGCGGCATATCGCCGTCGTCCCCGAAATCGACGTACCGGGACACTCGCAGGCCGCCATCGCCGCGTATCCGGAACTCGGCAACACCGACGTCATCGACACCTCCGCCCTCACCGTCTGGGACAACTGGGGGATCTCTCCGAACGTACTCGCCCCCACCGACAACACCCTGCGCTTCTACGAGGGGGTGTTCGAGGAACTGCTCGACCTGTTCCCGTCGGAGTTCGTCCACGTCGGCGGCGACGAATGCCTCAAGGACCAGTGGCGGCAGTCGCCCGCCGCGCAGGCCCGCATCAAGGAGCTCGGGCTCGCCGACGAGGACGAACTCCAGGCGTGGTTCATCAGGCACTTCGACACGTGGCTCTCCGCGCGCGGGCGCAGGCTCATCGGCTGGGACGAGATCCTGGAGGGCGGGCTGGCCGAGGGGGCGGCGGTGTCCTCGTGGCGCGGTTACGAGGGCGGGATCGCCGCCGCGCGGGCCGGCCACGACGTCGTCATGTGCCCCGAGCAGCAGGTGTACCTGGACCACCGGCAGGACGCGGGCGAGGACGAGCCCGTCCCGATCGGCTACGTCCGCACCCTGGAGGACGTCTACCGCTTCGAGCCCGTCCCGGCGCAGCTGACGGAGGAACAGGCACGGCACGTGCTGGGCACGCAGGCCAACCTGTGGACCGAGGTGATGGAGGACCAGGCGCGCGTGGACTACCAGGCCTTCCCGAGGCTCGCCGCGTTCGCCGAGGTCGCCTGGGGCCGGCTGCCCGCCCCGGCGGAACGGGACTTCGCCGACTTCGAGCGGCGGATGGCCGTCCACTACCGTCGACTTGACGCCCTGGGCGTCGCCTACCGGCCGCCCGCCGGTCCGCACCCGTGGCAGCGGCGCCCCGGTGTGCCCGGCCGCCCGATCGACGGCCCACCGCCGAGCCGATAGGGACGGCTGTCGCCAGGCTTGCCTCGAACAGGTCACAGAAAAGACGCATAAGGGTCACCGAAGAGTGTCAATCGTTATGCACGGGTGATGCCGTGCGAAAACGGTCCATCTCCTCGGTGAGGTGGGCGAATGCCTCCTAGCGGACCCCCGCGTTCGGGCCCTGCGAAGATGTGCCAGAGTTGCCACGTCCGCCCTGTCAGCACGTACCGTACGGCAGCACAGGTGGGACCAGGTGGGGCAGCGGGAAGGGGCAGCCGGTTTGACCACGCACGCACCGCAGGCGGGGCAGGCCGTCACGCTGCCCACGACACTGGACGAGGCCGTGGCGGCACTTACCGCGGTGCCCGCCGCCGTGCCCGTCGCCGGCGGCACCGACCTCATGGCCGCCGTCAACTCCGGCCAGCTCCGGCCCGCCGCCCTGGTCGGCCTCGGCCGGATCAGCGAGATCCGCGGCTGGCAGTACCAGGACGGACACGCGCTGCTCGGCGCGGGCCTCACCCACGCGCGTATGGGCCGCCCCGACTTCGCCGCCCTGATCCCCGCGCTCGCCGCCGCCGCGCGCGCCGCGGGCCCGCCGCACATCCGCAACGCGGGCACCCTGGGCGGCAACATCGCCTCCGCGTCGCCCACCGGGGACGCGTTGCCGGTGCTGGCCGCCCTGGAGGCGACGCTGATCATCGCGGGCCCCGGCGGAGCCCGCCGCGAGATGCCCGTGTCGCACCTGCTGGCGGGCATGGAGATGCTGCGCGCCGGAGAACTCATCGGCTACGTGCGCGTGCCGCTGCTGCACGCCCCGCAGGTCTTCCTGAAGGCGACCGGCCGCACCGGGCCCGGGCGCGCCACCGCGTCCGTGTCGCTCGTCCTGGACCCCGCCCGGCGCGGAGTCAGGTGCGCCGTCGGCGCCATAGCGCCGATGCCGCTGCGGCCGCTGGAGGCCGAGCAGTGGGTCGCCCGGCTCATCGACTGGGACAACGGCCGTGCGATCGTCCCGGAGGCGCTGAACGCCTTCGGCGAGTACGTCGCCGCGGCCTGCATTCCCGACCCGGTGCCGGACGCCGACGGCTCCGTGCCGCAGCTTCCGCCCGCCGTACTGCACCTGCGGCGCACCGTCGCCGCGCTGGCCCGACGAGCACTGGGGAGGGCGTTGTCGTGACCGACGACCAGCACGGACAGGGCGCGTCCCAGGGCAGTGGCCGCTGGGATCCGCTGCCCCAGGGCGACTACGACGACGGCGCGACCGCCTTCGTGAAGCTTCCTGAGGGCGGCATCGACGCCCTCCTGGCCGCACGCGGCGACAGCCCGCTCGCCGCGCCCGGCCACGGCTACGTGCCACCGCAGATAACGGTCACTTCCCACCCGGACGCGGCGACCGACCCGGGAGTCACCGGCATGTGGGCGGTGCCCGCGGACGCCGTCCAGTGGCCCGACCCCAACGCCGTGCCCCAGGAGGCGGGCGGAGGCGACCAGTTCACGTACCACCCCGGGGTCACCGGTCAGTGGAACTTCGAGGACACCACGGTCGCCGAGTCCGCCCCGGCCCCCGGCCACGACGTGACCGGCCAGTGGTCGATCCCCGTCGCCGGCGGCGACCTTCCGGATGAATCGGGCGAGTTCACCACGTCGGCACTGGTGGAGCAGTGGGGTGGAACCCCGCCGTCCACCCTCCCCGGCGGCGCGCCCGCGCCCTGGGCGACCGGTGCGACCGGCGCGACGGGACAGCCGTGGGGGCAGCAGGCGCTCGCGCAGCCGCCGACGCCCGCGCCGGACGCCCACACCGAGCCGTACGCGCCCGCGCAGCCCCTCCACGTGGCCCAGGAGGCCCCGGGGGCCGATGACGCGCCCGAGAACGTCCACGGAGCCGCTGAGGCGCCTGAGGAGGCCACTGAGCCCGCCGGCCCCGCCGCCGAGGCCGAGGAGTCCCGCGCGACCCCGGAGGAACCGGCACTGGCGGACGAGGCGGCCCCGGACTCCCCGGAGCACACCGCCGCCCCGGAGCGCCCCGCCGCCCCGGCGGACGCCACCCCCGCGACACCACCCCACGACGACCACCCCCTCGCCTCCTACGTCCTGCGCGTCAACGGCTCCGAGCGCCCCGTCGCCGACGCGTGGATCGGCGAGTCGCTGCTGTACGTGCTGCGCGAGCGGCTCGGCCTCGCGGGCGCCAAGGACGGCTGCTCGCAGGGCGAGTGCGGCGCCTGCAACGTCCAGGTCGACGGCCGGCTCGTCGCCTCCTGCCTGGTGCCCGCCGTCACCGCCGCCGGCAGCGAGGTCCGTACCGTCGAGGGCCTGGCCGTCGACGGGCGGTCCTCGGACGTGCAGCGGGCGCTCGCCAGGTGCGGCGCCGTGCAGTGCGGTTTCTGCGTGCCGGGCATGGCGATGACCGTGCACGACCTCCTGGAGGGCAACCCCGCCCCGACGGAGCTGGAGACCCGCCAGGCCCTGTGCGGCAATCTGTGCCGCTGCTCCGGCTACCGGGGCTTCCTGGACGCTGTACGCGAAGTGGTCGCCGAACGCGAGGCGCACGCCGCGGCGGACGCCGACCCGGACGCGGACGAGGCACGTATCCCGCACCAGGCGGGCCCCGGCGCCGGCGGCGTCAACGCGTCTGCGTTCGACCCCCCAGGCACCCGAGGAACCCCCGGAACACCGGGACCGCACGACGGGACGCATGACCGGACGTACGGCCAGGACGGAGGCCAGGCGTGAGCAACGAAGCCGCCACCGCGACCACCGCCGCCGAGGCAGCCCCCGCCCCCGAACCGATCCCGCACGGCCTCGGCGCCTCCCTGCGGCCCGCCGACGCCCGCGCCAAGACCGAGGGCACGTTCCCGTACGCGGCCGACCTGTGGGCCGAGGGCCTGCTGTGGGCGGCCGTGCTGCGCTCCCCGCACCCCCACGCGCGCATCGTCTCCATCGACACCTCCCACGCGCGCGAGATGCCCGGCGTACGGGCCGTCGTCACCCACGAGGACGTCCCCGGCGGCGCGCTGTACGGACGCGGCAGAGCCGACCGCCCGGTCTTCGCCTCCGACGTCGTACGCCACCACGGCGAGCCCATCGCCGCCGTCGCCGCCGACCACCCGGACACCGCACGCATGGCCGCGGCGGCCGTCATCGTCGAGTACGAGGTGCACGAGCCGGTCACCGACCCCGAGCAGGCCTTCGAAGCGGAACCCCTGCACCCCGACGGCAACCTGATCCGCCACATCCCGCTGCACCACGGCGACGCGGAGGTGGTCGGCGAGGTCGTCGTCGAGGGCCAGTACCGCATCGGCCGCCAGGACCCGGCCCCCATCGGCGCCGAGGCCGGCCTCGCCGTGCCCCGCCCCGACGGCGGCGTCGAGCTCTACCTGGCCTCCACCGACCCGCACGCCGACCGCGACACCGCCGCCGCCTGCTTCGGCCTCGAACCGGAACGCGTCAAGATCGTCGTCACCGGTGTCCCCGGCGCCACCGCCGACCGCGAGGACCAGGGCTTCCAACTCCCGCTCGGCCTGCTGGCGCTGAAGACCGGCTGCCCGGTGAAACTGACCGCGACGCGCGAGGAGTCCTTCCTCGGCCACGTCCACCGGCACCCCACGCTGCTGCGCTACCGCCACCACGCCGACGCCGAGGGCAGGCTGGTGAAGGTCGAGGCGCAGATCCTGCTGGACGCGGGCCCGTACGCCGACACCTCCGCCGAGGCCCTGGCCGCCGCGGTCTCCTTCGCCTGCGGCCCGTACGTCGTCCCGAACGCCTTCATCGAGGGCTGGGCCGTCCGCACCAACAACCCGCCCTCCGGCCACGTCCGCGGCGAGGGCGCCATGCAGGTGTGCGCCGCCTACGAGGCACAGATGGACAAGCTCGCGAAGAAGCTGGGCCTCGACCCCGCCGAACTGCGTCTGCGCAACGCCATGGCCACGGGAGACGTCCTGCCGACCGGCCAGACGGTGACCTGCCCGGCACCGGTCGCCGAACTCCTCCAGGCGGTACGCGACTTTCCCCTCCCGCAGCTCCCCAAGGACGCCCCCGAGGACGAGTGGCTGCTGCCCGGCGGCCCCGAGGGCGCGGGCGAACCGGGCGCGGTACGCCGGGGCGTGGGCTACGGCGTGGGCATGGTGCACATGCTCGGCGCGGAGGGTGCCGACGAGGTGTCCACGGCGACGGTGAAGGTCCACGACGGAGTGGCGACCGTGCTCTGCGCGGCGGTGGAGACCGGCCAGGGCTTCACCACGCTGGCCCGGCAGATCGTCCAGGAGACCCTCGGCATCGACGAGGTGCACGTGGCACCGGTGGACACCGACCAGCCACCCGCGGGGCCGGGCTGCCGCGGCCGTCACACCTGGGTGTCCGGCGGCGCGGTCGAACGGGCCGCCAAGATGGTCCGTACGCAACTGCTCCAGCCCCTGGCACACAAGTTCGGCATGTCCACCGAACTGCTCCAGATCACCGACGGCAAGATCACGTCGTACGACGGAGTCCTGTCCACCACCGTCACGGAGGCCCTGGAGGGCAAGGAACTGTGGGCCACGGCCCAGTGCCGCCCCCACCCCACGGAGCCACTGAACGAGGCCGGCCAGGGCGACGCCTTCGTAGGACTCGCCTTCTGCGCGATCCGCGCGGTCGTGGACGTCGACATCGAACTGGGCTCGGTACGGGTCGTGGAACTGGCCGTCGCCCAGGACGTCGGCCGGATCCTCAACCCGACCCAGCTGGCCGCGCGCATCGAGGCGGGCGTCACCCAGGGCGTCGGCATCTCCCTCACGGAGAACCTGCGCACCCCGCGCGGCCTCGTCCGCCACCCCGACCTCACCGGGTACGCCCTGCCCACCGCCTTGGACGCGCCCGACATCCGCATCGTCAAGCTGGTCGAGGAACGGGACGTGGTCGCGCCCTTCGGGGCGAAAGCCGTCAGCGCGGTTCCGGTGGTGACGTCGCCCGCGGCGATCGCCTCCGCCGTACGGGCAGCCACCGGCCGCCCCGTGAACCGGCTGCCGATCCGCCCGCAGGCCGCGGTGGTGACGGCACAGTGACCGCGCCCGAGCCCGAGCCCGAGCACCCGCGCTACGAACCGGCACCCGGCGTCGGCAAGTTGCTGATGTGGGTCCTGCTGTTCGTACTGGCGGCGGTGGTCGTGGTGCTGGGCGGCGTGTACTTCACCTGATGCGCGAGGTGGTTGTCACCCCACGCCTCGGCCTGTGGCTGGACACCTCGGAGCTGACCGTGGGGGAGACGGTGGAGGCGATCCTGGCGGGACGGGAACGCGCGAGGGTTGCCTGACGTCTCTCTGACTGGGGCCGTTGTCAGTGGTGCCGCATAGTGTTCTGGGCAGTGGGACGGCGCCAGTTGGACGACCTTCCCGGGGGATGGCGACTTCACGCACGGGGGAACAATGAGCACGACCGACATCGCCGGCACCGTCGGCACCGCGGTGATCACACTCACCGAGGACGATCTGGATCCATACGTCACACACGCACCGACGCGCCGTTGGCTGAGCGGTCCCGGACTGCCCGCCGACGGAGACCTGCTGTCCTTCGACGCACTGCGCACGGACGGCCTGCGCACGGTCGGGGACTCGATGGGCGACCCCGACCAACTGGCGGCGGAGCTGCGCGACCGGCTGGTCATAGGCGGGATCCTGGGCGCGGACGGCCGCGAGACCGATTCGGTCCTGCTCGACGGCGCGACGGGCGAGATCTCGACGACGTACTTCTTGCACGACCGCCCCGACCTGATGGACACCCGCCCGCTGGCGCCCTCCTTGGAGAAGCTGGTGCGGTTCGCGACGGCGGCGGACGAGCTGGCGGCGCTGCGAGGCCAGTTCGCCTCGTACGCGGGCCGACTGGGACCGCAGGCGGTGGCGGAGGCGTCACGCCAACTCCTCGCCCTCTTCGAGGAGGGCACGGACGGCGACCCGGGCCCCTTCTGGAAGATGACGGCGGTGATCCGCCCCCTGTCCCTGGTGGCGGGCCCGGGCACGACATCCGGGCTGGCGCTGGACCTGCCACCCCGCCTGCTGGACGAGGCGTTCGGCCCCGGCCGGATCGCCCGCTTCGAGGAGGTCGACTTCCCGTCCACGCTCACCCACGAGCCGACCCGCCGCTTCCTGCGGGAGACGGGCCTGCCGGAGGACGGCTACTGGTTCTCCCTGGACACGGACGTGCCACTGCCGACCCTCGCCGAGTACGAAGCGATCTGCGCGACCGAGCGGGAGGACGGCATCACCGCCGCCCACCTCCCGGCCGGCGCGGACCGCCTGATCCGCCTCGGCCACCTCCTGGAGGACACCAGCCTCCTCATCGACGGCACCACCGGCGCGGTCCTGTGCTGGAGCGAGCCCGACACCACCCTGCGCCCCCTCAACGCCGACGTGTCCACGCTCGCCTTCACCCTGTGGCTGATCAACCGCGAAAAGTCCCTCGCCACGATCCACGCCCTGACCGACGCCTACGACCAACTGGCCGAGACGATGTCCCGAACCCTCGCCACAGCCGACCCGATCGCCTGCGACCCGACTCCGTCGACGCCGTCGGACGACGGGTGGCGGTACTGGCCGGGGGTGTTCGGGGATGAGGCCCGGAAGCAGGCTGCTGACATGATCAAGGCGTGACCAGCGAACCAACCCGGCCCGGTGCCGGGAAGTATGTCCTGTTCGATGTCGACGGTACGTTGATCGACGCAGTGGACAACCAGCGCCGGGTCTGGGCGACGTGGGCGGGTCGCTACGGGCTGGACCCTGACGAGGTCTATCAAGTGGCGCTGCGGACGCGGCCGATGGAGACCTTCGAGGCGGTCGTCCCCGGTCGGGATCCGCAGGAGTGCCTGGCCGCGTTGCATGAACTGGAGGACGACGACGTCCGGTCCGGCGTCTATGCCGCGTTCGACGGTGCGTCGGAACTGCTGTCCGCTCTGCCCTCCGGGTGCTGGGGGCTGGTGACCTCGAACTACGAGCACCGGGTGCGCGGACGGTTCTCCCGGACCGGATTGCCGGTTCCGGGCGTGCTCGTGGACGCCGCCGCGGTCGAGGAAGGCAAGCCGTCGCCGGTCCCCTACCTGCTGGCCGCGGAGCGGCTCGGTGCGGAGCCGGAAGACTGCCTCGTCATCGAGGACGCGCCGTCCGGAGTCGAGTCCGGGTTGCGGGCCGGCATGACGGTGTGGGGAGTCAACGCCCCGGTCGCGGTGGACGGCGTGCACCGCCACTTCGGGAGCTTGCGCGAGGCAGTACCCGACATCGTCGCCTGGTCGAAGCCTGTAGAGGCCGTGGCGGGAATCGAACCCACGTAACTCGCTTTGCAGGCGAGTCCCTAAACCACTCGGGCACACGGCCGGGTCGGGTGGAGCGTTCTGCTCCGGTCCGAACTCGGTGACATGACCGTATGGCGGGGCGGGGGAGGGGCTCAAGGGGACGGGCGGGGCTGCAATGGGACTGCCATACGCCGTTCATGAACGGGGGCCTCGCGCCCCGCGCCCGGTCTCGCTGGTCGCTCTGGTCGTACGACCAAGGTCCCAGGCGCACCCCCTCCTCCCGACAGGGGTCAAAGTGGGTCGTGGACCTTACGCTGGCCAGCATGACCGCCCTGGAACCGCGCGACACCGGCGTCGCAGACCTCGCTCACGTCCCGTCGGCCGCCGAGCGCGACGAGTCCACCGTGCTGAGCCGGTCCTACCGGGCGCTGAGCATCGGCATCGTGTCGGTCGTGCTGTTGATCGCCTTCGAGGCGACGGCGGTGGGGACGGCGATGCCCGTCGCGGCGCGGGAGCTGGACGGGGTGTCGCTGTACGCGTTCGCGTTTTCCGGGTACTTCACGACGAGTCTGTCCGGGATGGTGCTTGCCGGGCAGTGGTCCGATCGGAGAGGGCCGCTGGGGGCGTTGACCAGCGGTATCGCCGCTTTCGCCGCCGGGCTGGTGGTGGCCGGGACCGCCGGGGCGATGTGGCTGTTCATCGTCGGGCGGGCCGTGCAGGGGCTCGGCGGTGGGCTGGTGATCGTCGCGTTGTACGTCGTCGTCGGCCGCGCCTATCCGGAGCGGCTGCGGCCGGCCATCATGGCGGCGTTCGCGGCGAGCTGGGTCGTGCCGTCGGTCGTCGGGCCGCTTGCCTCCGGCGCGGTGACCGAGCATCTCGGGTGGCGGTGGGTGTTCCTCGGGATACCGGTGCTTGTCGTGTTTCCGCTCGCGCTTGCGCTGCCGCAGATACGGCGGCGTGCGGCCGGGCCGGTGGGGCTCGGCCCTGCGACCACCTTCGACCGGCGCCGTATCCGCCTCGCCCTCGGGATCTCGCTCGGCGCCGGGCTGATTCAGTACGCCGCCCAGGATCTGCGTCCCCTCTCGCTCGTTCCGGGTGTCGTAGGCGCCGGGCTGCTCGTGCCGGCCGTACTCGGGCTGCTGCCGCGCGGTACCTGGCGGGCGGCGCGCGGGCTGCCCTCGGTCGTGCTGCTGCGCGGGCTGTCGGCCGGGTCCTTCGTCGCCGCCGAGTCCTTCGTACCGCTGATGCTGGTCACGCAGCGGGGGCTGTCGCCGACGCTGGCCGGGTTCTCGCTCGCGGCGGGTGGCGGGACGTGGGCGCTGGGTTCGTGGGTGCAGTCGCGGCCACGGGTGGAGCCGTACCGGGAGCGGTTGATGACGCTCGGGATGGTGTTGGTCGCGGCCGCCATCGCCGCGGCGCCCAGCGTGCTGATCCACTCCGTGCCCGTCTGGACCGTCGCCGTGGCGTGGGGGTTCGGGTGCTTCGGTATGGGGCTCGTGATCTCCTCCACCAGCGTGCTGCTGCTCCACCTCTCCGCCCCGGAGGAGGCCGGTGCCAACTCCGCCGCCCTCCAGATCTCCGACGGCCTGTCCAACGCGCTGCTGTTGGCGACCGGGGGTGCCGCCTTCGCCGCGTTCGGCGGCGGCACCGTCGCGCACACGACGGCCACGGCGGCCTCCGGCTCCGCCCATCCGGCCGCCTTCGCCGTCGTGTTCCTGCCGATGGCGGGGTTGGCGCTGGTGGGGGCCTTGGTGACCACGCGGCTGCGGGCCGATCCGCGGTGATGCCAGAGTGGTACCACGCGGTACCATCACCGTATGGCTGGACTGAATCTGCGGTTTACGGACGAAGAGCTCGACGCGCTGCGTGAGCGTGCGGCCGCGGAAGGGCGCAGCATGCAGGCCTTCGCGCATGACGCGGTGATCGCGGCCATAAACGAGCACTCACGACTGTTCGACGAGGCGGCCGAACATGTGCTGAAGGCCAGTGCAGAGCTGAACCGGAGGCTCGCCTGATGCACTACCTCACGCTCCCCGAGCTGCTGAACCTCGCGAAGCGGCTCGGGGCGGACGAGGTACGCGACTACGGGCTGCTCGACTCGGCGCTGGTTCGTCCACAGTCGAGCGTGTTCGGGCAGGACGCCTATCCGGACGTGTGGCAGAAAGCCGCCGCGCTCATGGAGTCCCTCGCGCGCAACCACGCCCTCGTCGATGGAAACAAGCGCATCGCCTGGTACGCGACCTGGGTCTTCCTGCACGTGAACGGCCATCCACTGGACGCGGACTTCGACGTCGACGAGGCCGAGAGGTTCGTGTTCGACGTCTGTCAGGGCGCCCTGGACGTGCCCAAGATCGCAGCCCAGTTGCCGCGTTTCGCGCGCTGACTGTGACCTCAGTCCCATCCCCGGGTGACCCGGCCTCGTCCGCACATTGCCACCACCGGCCCGCCGGTAGGGTGGCCCGGTTGTCATACGTAGCCGAGCCGCCCTACCCCCCGAACCGGAGACCGTGACTACCGCCGCCGCCAGCTCTGCCTCGCACTCCCATCACCTCTCACCCGCCTTCCCCGGCCGGGCCCCCTGGGGTACCGCCAGCAAGCTGCGTGCCTGGCAGCAGGGGGCCATGGAGAGGTACGTCCAGGAGCAGCCGCGTGATTTTCTCGCCGTCGCCACCCCTGGCGCCGGCAAGACGACCTTCGCGCTGACGCTCGCCTCCTGGCTGCTGCACCACCACGTCGTGCAGCAGGTGACCGTGGTCGCCCCGACCGAGCACCTGAAGAAGCAGTGGGCGGAGGCGGCCGCGCGGATAGGGATCAAGCTGGACCCCGAGTACAGCGCGGGTCCGCTCAGCAGGGAGTACCACGGCGTCGCCGTCACGTACGCCGGCGTCGGGGTGCGGCCCATGCTGCACCGCAACCGGGTCGAGCAGCGCAAGACCCTCGTCATCCTCGACGAGATCCACCACGCCGGTGACTCCAAGTCCTGGGGCGAGGCCTGCCTGGAGGCCTTCGAGCCGGCCACGCGGCGGCTCGCGCTCACCGGTACGCCGTTCCGGTCCGACACCAACCCCATCCCCTTCGTGACGTACGAAGAAGGGAACGACGGGATCCGGCGGTCCGCCGCCGACTACACGTACGGCTACGGGAACGCGCTGGCCGACCACGTCGTCCGGCCCGTCATCTTCCTCTCCTACAGCGGCAACATGCGCTGGCGGACGAAGGCGGGCGACGAGATCGCCGCCCGGCTCGGCGAGCCGATGACCAAGGACGCCGTCAGCCAGGCCTGGCGTACGGCGTTGGACCCGCGCGGTGAATGGATGCCCAGCGTGCTGCGCGCCGCCGACCGGCGGCTCACCGAGGTCAGGAAGGCCATCCCGGACGCGGGCGCCCTCGTCATCGCCTCCGACCAGGACTCGGCGCGCGCGTACGCCAAGCTGATCCGTGAGATCACGGGGACGAAGGCCACGCTGGTCCTCTCCGACGACACCGGTGCCTCGAAGCGGATCGACGACTTCAGCGCGAGCAACGACCGCTGGATGGTCGCCGTCCGTATGGTGTCCGAGGGCGTCGACGTGCCGCGGCTCGCGGTCGGGGTGTACGCCACCACCATCTCCACTCCCCTCTTCTTCGCCCAGGCCGTCGGACGCTTCGTGCGGTCCCGGCGGCGCGGCGAGACCGCCTCCGTCTTCCTCCCGACCGTCCCCGACCTCCTCACCTTCGCCAACGAGATGGAGGTCGAGCGCGACCACGCCCTCGACAAGCCCAAGAAGGAGGGCGAGGAGGACCCGTACGCCGAGTCCGAGAAGGAGATGGAGGAGGCGAACAAGGAGCAGGACGAGGACACCGGGGAGCAGGAGCAGTTCTCCTTCGAGGCCCTGGAGTCCGAGGCCGTCTTCGACCGGGTCCTCTACGACGGCGCCGAGTTCGGTATGCAGGCCCACCCGGGGAGTGAGGAGGAGCAGGACTACCTCGGTATCCCCGGGCTCCTCGAACCCGACCAGGTGCAGCTGCTGCTGCAGAAGCGGCAGGCCAGGCAGATCGCGCACAGCCGCAAGAAGCCGGACGAGGATGCCGACCTGCTCGAACTGCCCGCCGAGCGGCGGCCGGTCGTCTCCCACAAGGAGATGATGGAGTTGCGCAAGCAGCTCAACACGATGGTCAGTGCGTACGTCCACCAGAGCGGCAAGCCGCACGGGGTCATCCACACCGAACTGCGACGCGTGTGCGGCGGACCGCCGAGCGCCGAGGCGACGGCCGGACAGCTGCGGCAGCGGATCGCCAAGGTGCAGGAGTGGGCCACCCGGATGCGGTGACGCCCGGCGTGTGAGCGGCTGTGGTGTGAGCGGCTGTGGTGTGAGGAGTTCGAGGTGCGGGGGTGGCGCGCATGGTAAGTCGTGCGCTGTACGTATCGGGACAAACACAGGTAGTCCATACCGGCTGGTGACCGGATTCTGGACGGAGCCTTCCGCTGAGCGAACCGGCTTCGCTACTGTCCGGCTACGCACACGCCCCGTGGCAGCGCCGCCGCGGAGCGCAGCCGTGAAGCGACTGGGCCCGGACAGACCGGGCCGTCCTGCCGATCGGCGGCCTCTGAAGCGCGTCAGGGACGGGACTCTGTGACGCATCCGCCGCGAGGGGGCTGCCGACCTCACCACCTAAGGAGTGGGCGTCGTGACCGCGGAGACCTCTCAGACGCTCGACCGGGGACTCAAAGTACTCAAGCTGCTCGCCGACACGGACCACGGGCTGACCGTCACCGAGCTTTCCAACAAACTGGGCGTGAACCGGACCGTTGTGTACCGGTTGCTCGCCACGCTGGAGCAGCACGCGCTCGTACGGCGTGACCTGGGCGGGCGAGCACGGGTCGGGCTGGGGGTGCTGCGACTCGGCCGACAGGTGCATCCACTGGTACGGGAGGCCGCGTTGCCGGCGCTGCGGTCGCTGGCCGAGGACATCGGAGCGACGGCGCATCTCACACTGGTGGACGGGTCGGAGGCGTTGGCCGTGGCCGTCGTCGAGCCGACGTGGACGGACTATCACGTGGCGTACCGGGCCGGGTTCCGGCATCCGCTGGAGCGGGGGGCCGCGGGCAAGGCGATTCTCTCCGCGCGGCAGAAGCCTTCGGGGGAGCCGGGGTACACCCTGACGCACGGGGAGCTGGAGGCCGGGGCCAGCGGGGCGGCCGCTCCCCTGCTCGGGGTCACCGGTGTCGAGGGCAGTGTGGGTGTGGTGATGTTGGCGGACGCGGTGCCGGAGAGGGTGGGGCCGCGGGTTGTCGATGCGGCTCGAGAGGTCGCGGAAGCTCTGCGCTGAGCCGCCTGCCCGAACGGAGGCTCTGCGCTGAGCCGCCTGCCCGAACGGAGGCTCTGCGCTGAGCCGCCTGCCCGCACGGAGGCCCTGCTGAGCCGCCGGCCTGAACGGGCGTGTTTCCAAGCTCCCCCTGGCTTTGGCCGATCCCCCAAACCCCCACCCCCACCTCTGGCCGATCCCCCCACCGTCACCCGCTCTCCCCTCCGCATCATCAGGCCAGACAGGCCCGATGCGGTGGACGGAGTGGCAGGGTGGACACAGACACGGTGGGAACACGGCCCCGAAGTGGGCCGGAGGCGCGGTCCGGCGGGTGGCGGCTCACGCGGCGGCAGGATGTCGGCGCGCTGGTGGAGGACGCCGCCGGGAGTTCGCTGAGGCGGACCATGGGGGTCGCACAGCTCACGCTGCTCAGCGTCGGCGCCACCCTCGGTACCGGGATCTTCGTCGTGCTCGGCGAGGCCGTGCCCGAGGCGGGGCCGGCGATCATCGTGTCCTTCGTGCTCGCCGGAGTGACGGCACTGTTCTCCGCGTTGTCGTACGCCGAGCTGGCCGGCATGATCCCCGGCTCGGGATCGTCGTACAGCTACGCCTACGCCACCCTCGGCGAGCTGGTCGCCTGGGTCTGCGGCTGGTGTCTCATCCTCGAGTACGGGGTGTCCGTCGCCGCCGTGGCCGTCGGCTGGGGGCAGTACGTCAACGAGCTGCTCGACCTCACCCTCGGGGTGACCCTGCCCGAATCCCTCAGCGCCCCGCCCGGGGACGGCGGCACGCTCAACATCCCGGCCGCCCTCATCGTCGTACTCGCCATGGTCGTACTGCTGCGGGGCGCGAAGGAGAGCGCGGTCGCCAACACCATCATGGTCGCCGTCAAGATCGCCGCCCTCGTGATGTTCTGCGCGGTCGCCTTTACCGCGTTCCACGCCGGGAACTTCCAGCCCCTCTTCCCGCTCGGCACCGCCGGCATGAGCGCCGGAGCGGCCTCGCTCTTCTTCTCCTACATCGGGTTCGACGCCGCGTCGACCGCGGGGGAGGAAGCCAAGAACCCGCAGCGCGACCTGCCCCGGGCGATTCTGCTCTCCCTGGTCCTCGTCACCGCCCTGTACGTCATCGTCGCCGTCGCCGCGCTCGGTGCCATGCCGTGGCAGAAGTTCGAGGGGACGGAGGCCACGCTGAGCGAGGTGCTCGTGCAGTCCGTAGGCGGGGGCAGCCTGTGGCCGATCCTCCTGTCCGTCGGCGCGGTCGTCGCCACCACCAGCGTCGTGCTGACCGTGCAGTACGGGCAGATCCGCATCCTGTTCGCCATGGCCCGGGACGGGCTCGTGCCGCCGTTGTTCGCCAAGGTGCACCCCACCACAGGGGTCCCGCGCGCCAACACCGTCATCGTCTCCGGCTTCATCGCCGTCCTCGCCGCGCTCGTCCCGCTGGGCAGCCTCGCCGACGCCACCAGCATCGGCACCCTCTTCGCCTTCATGCTGGTCAATCTCGCGGTCGTGCTGCTGCGCCGCCGCAACCCCGACGCGCCCCGTTCCTTCCGTGTCCCCTTCTCCCCGGTGACGCCCATCCTGGGCGTGGGCTTCTGCGTGTACATGCTGTTCAGCCTGGGCGCCGACACCTGGATCGCGTTCGGGGCGTGGATGGCCGTGGGTCTGGTGATCTACGGCCTCTACGGCATCCGACACTCCAAGCTCAACCAGCTCAACCAGCCCAACGAGCTCAATCAGCACCAGGAACTCGTGTGAACCCCCTGAACCCCCTCACCCCACCGCCCCTCGACCTCACCGCCGACGTCGTCGACCTCACCCGCGCCCTCGTCGACATCCCCTCCGAGAGCGGGGACGAGGGCCGGCTCGCGGACGCCGTGGAGGGCGCCCTGCGTGCCCTTCCCCACCTCACCGTCGAGCGCGTCGGCAACTCGGTCGTCGCCCGTACGAACCTCGGGCGACCGCAACGCGCCCTGATAGCAGGCCACTTGGACACCGTCCCCGCCGCCGGGAATCTCCCCTCCCGGCTCGCCGACGGCCGCGTCCACGGGCTCGGCGCCTGCGACATGAAGGGCGGCGTCGCCGTCGCCCTCCGGCTGGCGGCGCACCTGGAGCACCCGACCCGCGACCTCACCTACGTCTTCTACGAGTGCGAGGAGATCGAGGGTGACCGCAACGGGCTGAACACCATCGCCAGGGAACGCCCCGACCTCCTCGACGCCGACCTCGCCGTCCTCATGGAACCCTCCGACGCCGGCGTCGAGGCCGGCTGCCAGGGCATCCTCACCGCCGACATCGTCGTACGGGGCGAACGCGCGCACACCGCACGCGCGTGGAAGGGCGTCAACGCCGCGCACAAGGCCGCCCGGGTCCTCCAGCGGCTCGACGACCACACGCCCGAGCGGGTCGTGATCGACGGGCTGGAGTACCGGGAGGGGCTGAGCGCCGTCGCCGTGCGGGCGGGGGTCGCCGGGAACGTCGTACCCGACGAGTGCGTGATCACCGTCAACTCGCGGTTCGCGCCGAGTCGCTCGGCCGAGGAGGCGGAGGCGTACGTACGGGAGCTCTTCGCCGGGTACGAGGTCCGCGTCACCGAGGTCGTGCCGGGTGCGCTGCCGCGGCTGGACCGGGTCGCCGGGCTCGTCTCCGCGCTCGGCGCCGAGCCCCGGCCCAAGCTCGGCTGGACGGACGTCGCCCGGTTCGCCGCGCTCGGCATGCCCGCCCTCAACTACGGCCCCGGCGACCCGTCGCTCGCGCACACGGCGGGGGAGTACGTACCGGTGGCGCATCTGCGCGAGTGCGAGGACCGGCTCAGGACATGGCTGGGGTGAAGCCCGCCCCCGTCAGCCCCGTCAGCCTCTGAGCCCTGCCAGCGTCCGCAGCTGCAGCCACAGCACCAGCCGTTCGTCGGGATCGTCGAGGTCGATCCCGACCTGCTGCTGGGCCTGCTTCAGGCGGTAGCGGCAGGTGTTGGGGTGCACGGCGAGCAGCTTCGCCGCGCCCGCCATGTCGCAGCCCGCGTCCAGCCAGCAGACCAGGGTGCGCGCGTAGTCGGTGCCGTGCTCGCTGTCGTACGCCAGCACCCGCCGCCACGCGCCCGCGCTCAACTCACCCCGCTCGCCCAGCACTGCGGTCAGCCGCAGCAGGGTGACGCGCGGGCGCAGCTCGTCGACGGTCGCCACCGGCAGGTCCGCGTCCAGCAGTCGCAGCACCAGGTCGGCGTCCGCGCGCGACGCCACGACCCCGCCGAGGTCCGGCACCACCGAGCCGAGCGCCGCCCGCACCGGCACCCGCAACGCCTGCCCGGCCCGTCGCACGATGTCCTCGGCGAGCGGCCGGTGCCGTGCTCCGCCGCTCTCGCCGGGCACGGGCAGCAGCGCGTACACCACCCCGTCGAGGAGCACGCACGCGTGCCGCCCGTAGCGGGCCTCGCACTGGAGGCGTACGACGTCCAGCAGGCGCCGGGCGGTCTGCTCGCTGTCGGGCACGCTCGCGGCGGAGTCCAGGACGAACGCGGCGACCCGCACGGTCTCGACGCCCAGCCGGTGGGCCGCGGCGGTCGCGTCAGCGGTGCCCTCCAGCAGGCGGCGCAGCAGGTCGCTGTTCTGGTGGCGGGCGAGTTCCTGGGCCGCCCGGGAGCGCAGCAGGAGCAGCGCGGCCGTGGACGCGCCCCGGCGCAGGATGTCGTCGGCGTCGGGCGCGAGGGTGCCGTCGTCGACGACCCAGACCGAGCCGAGCGTCTCGCCGCCGGCCCGTACGGCGACCGCGAGGCGGGGCAGGTCGTCCGGGCCGAGGGCGGGCAGCCGCAGCGGCTCGTCGGCCGCGAACAGCATCCGGTACTGCTCGGTGTTCTCCGGGCTGCCCGGCACCTGGAGGCCGAGGATGCCCTGCCGGCGGTCGTCGTCGACGGGCTGGCCGGGGACGGTCGAGTAGGCCAGGATCCGCTGGCGCGGGTCCTCCACGGCGGTCGCCCCGCCGGTGGCGGCCGCGATCGCGTCGGCCAGCGCGAACAGGTCCCCGAGGCCGCCCGCTGCCGGGGTCGGCCGCGCGCCGATCGCCGACGCCAGCAGCAGATGCACGTGGTGCCAGGCCGCGTCCTCGTCGACCGACAGCAGCGCCACGCCCCGCGCCTCCGCCTCGCCGATCGGCCCGTCCGTGCCGCGCACCACGACCCCGGTCATCCCGGCCTCGGCCGCCGCCCGCACCAGCGGCCCGGCGGCCGACGCCCGCACCCCGACGGCCAGGAGCAGCGCGCCGGAGACCCGCGGCAGGGGGCTCTGGGCGTCGTAGAGCAGCGCCTCGGTGACCGGGGCGGTCAGGCCGGCGGCGGGGGCGGTGTCCAGGCGTACGGAGTGGCCGCCGATGACGTCCAGGAGTTCGCCGAGGGTGCAGGCGTCCATGAGGTTCCTCAGTGGGTGGAGGGGGGTGGCCACTGTCTTGACCGGCCGGTCTGGTTCGGCCGGTCTGGTTCGGCCGGTCTTGATTGGCCGATCCATAAAGGAACGTACGCATCCCTTGTCCAGGTGCACAACCCGGGGCAGGTCATCGGCTCCGAGACTCGATCCATGACCGGAGTCACCATCCGTACCGTTCACGACGTCGCCGGGATCGCGGCCGTCGCCGACTTCTTCAGCGACGTCTGGCAGACCCCGCGCACCACCCCGCCCTACCCGGCCGAGGTGCTGCACAGCCTGGTCCACGCGGGCGGCGCCGTGCACGCCGCCTACGCCGAGGGCGAGCGGCTCGCCGGGGCGTCCGTCGCCGTGTTCGGGCCGCCGGCCGAGCAGGACACGTACTCCTTCGTCGCCGCCGCCGACCGAGGCCTCGGGTACGCCGTCAAGCAGGCGCAGCGGGCCTGGGCGCTGGAGCGCGGCGCCCGCACCATGCGCTGGACCTTCGACCCGCTGGTCGGCCGCAACGCCCGCTTCAACCTGGTCAAGCTGGGCGCGGTCGGCACCGAGTACCTCGTCGACTTCTACGGGCCGATGGCCGACGGCGTGAACGACGGCGACGAGAGCGACCGGCTGACGGTGACCTGGGACCTGACGGAGCCGAGGGAGCCGAGGGAGCCGTACGAGACCCGCGACCGCGAGGCGGCCCCCACCACCCACCTCGCCCCGGACGGCGCCCCGCTCGCCCGCCGCGACCCCGGTGACCTGCACGTCTGGTGCCGGGTGCCCGACGATGTCGTCCAGCTGCGCGCCGCCGACCCGGTGCTGGCGCTGCGCTGGCGGCGGGCCGTGCGCGAGGTGTTCACGGAGGCCTTCGCGCAGGGCTTCACCGCCACCGGCATGTCCCGCGACGGCTGGTACACCCTCACCCGCTCCCCGGAAGGCGCCGCGTGAAGCTCGAACGCGTCGAGATCGTGCACGTCGCGATCCCGCTGGTCACCCCGTTCCGTACGTCCTTCGGCACCATGACGACCAAGGACACCTTCCTTCTCCACGTCGTCACGGACACGGCCGAGGGCTGGTCGGAGTTCGCCGCCGACCCCGAGCCGCTGTACTGCTCGGAGTTCGTCGCCGGCGCCGAGATCGTGCTGCGCGACTTCCTGCTGCCGCGCGTCGCCGCCCTGCCGCGCCTCACCACCGCCGCGCTCGCCCCCGCGATGGCGAAGATCAAGGGCCATGAGCTGGCGAAGGCGACCCTGGAGACGGCGGTCCTGGACGCGGAGCTGCGCACGCACGGCATGCCGCTCGCCACGTATCTGGGCGCGGTGCGCGACCGGGTGCCCGCCGGGGTCTCGGTCGGCATCAAGGACTCCCTGCCGGAGCTCCTGGACGACGTCGAGGGCTACCTCGCCGAGGGCTACGTCCGCATCAAGCTGAAGATCGAGCCCGGCTGGGACGTCGAGCCGGTCCGCGCCGTGCGCGAGCGGTTCGGGGACGCGTTGCCGCTCCAGGTCGACGCCAACACGGCGTACACCCTCGCGGACGCCGAGCACCTGCGCCGCCTCGACGACTTCGGGCTGCTGCTGATCGAGGAGCCGCTGGAGGAGAACAACCTCCACGCCCACGCCCAGCTCCAGAAGCGGATCGCCACCCCCGTCTGCCTCGACGAGTCCCTCCACAACGCCCGCGACACCGCCTCCGCCATCGCCATGGACGCCTGCCGGGTCGTCAACGTCAAGCCCGCCCGGGTCGGCGGCTACCTCGAGGCCCGCCGCATCCACGACGTGGCCCACGCGCACGGTGTCCCCGTCTGGTGCGGCGGCATGCTGGAGACGGGCATCGGCCGCGCCCCGAACCTGGCCCTGGCGGCCCTGCCCGGCTTCACCCTCCCCGGCGACACCTCCGCCTCCTCCCGCTACTTCGCCGAAGACATCACCGAACCGTTCGTCCTGGAGGACGGTCACCTCCCGGTCCCGCGCACCCCGGGCATCGGCACGGAACCCCTGCCGGACGCGCTGCGCCGCTTCACCCGGGAGCGGCGGGAGCTTTACGCGGGCTGAGCGGGCCGTCCAGGCCGCCAGGGCCGCCAGGGCTGACCGCGCGCCCGGCCGGCCGGCGCCGCCGCGTTAGATTGACCTCGTGCTCTCTCGCCTCACACGCCCCCAGGCCCTCGCCGTCTGTGGCCTGCCCGTCGTGGCCCTGATCGCCACGGCGGCCCTCGCGCCGCTGCCGTTCTCGGTCACGCAGCCCGGTATGACGGCCAACGTCCTCGGCAAGAACCAGGGCACCCCGGTGATCACGATCTCCGGTGCGCCGGTCCGCGGGACGAGCGGGCAACTGCGCATGACGACCATCGAGGCGACCAGCCCCGATACGCGCGTCTCGCTGTCCGATGTGATCGACGCCTGGTTCGCCAAGGACCGGGCGATCATGCCGCGCGACTCGGTCTACCCGAGCGGCGAGAGCACCAAGGAGATCGAGCGGCACAACACCGAGCAGATGAAGGAGTCCCAGAACGCGGCGGCCGAGGCGGCGCTGAACTACCTCGACCTCAGCGACAAGAACGTCAAGGTCTCGCTGAAGCTCGCCGACGTCGGCGGGCCCAGCGCGGGGCTGCTGTTCTCCCTGGGGATCGTCGACAAGCTCGACGGCGACGGCAGCGGCGGCGACCTCACCGGCGGCCGGACCGTGGCCGGCACGGGGACGATCACCGCCGACGGCAAGGTCGGCGCGGTCGGTGGCGTGGCCCTGAAGACGCAGGCCGCGCGGCGGGACGGAGCGACGGTGTTCCTGGTGCCGAAGGACGAGTGTTCCGACGCCAAGTCCGAGCTGCCCAAGGGGCTGCGGCTGGTTCCGGTGACCACGCTGAAGAGCGCGGTCGGCGCGCTGGTGGCACTGGAGAAGGGGAAGGGCTCGGTTCCGAGCTGCTAGGTGTCCTCGGCCTGTCCTGAGCAGCCTTGACGAAGTCCGGTGCGGTATCGCGCCCCGTAAGGAGCGCGGGGCTGTGTCGATATGCGGCTCCGCCGCGTGGGCGCGACCAGCCCCCACCGCCCCAGGATCGTCATCGCGCTTCCAGCGGAGCGCTCAGTGCGCGAGCGCCGGCCTGGGCGGGGTCGCGAGGCGCAGGCCCAGCTCCACGAGGGTCCAGCCGAGGCGGGCGCGGAGTTCACCGGGCTGCCTGGCCTCCGTGGCGAGGCGGTCGGCGTCGGCCCGGGCGCGGAGGTCGGTGGTGTGGTGCGCGGCGAGCTGGGTCTCGATGTGCATCTCGGTGTGGCCTCTCAGTCCGTGCTGATGGGGAAGAGGTGCGTGTGGATCCGTACCGTCTCGGCGTCCGGAGTGTCCTCGTCGCCGGCCAGGCTGCGGTAGTCGTCGATCAGGGCGTGCATCCTGGTGACGAGCTCGGCGGCCAGCTCCGGCGTCAGTCGTAGCGTCGCGTCGCTCATGTCGGAGCCTCGGGACCAGGCCTCGGACCAGTCCTTCCGGGCGCCGAGCCAGGTCGAGAGTTCGCGGGCGTGGGTGTTCGCCACTTCGTACAGGAACACCTCGGCCAGTCCCCGTACTTCGGGACCGGCATCCTCGAACTCGGCGGTGTCGAAGACCAGTCCCTGGTCCACCGCCTGCCACCAGCGCTCCCGCCCCTTTCCGCGCTCCGGCGCGTCCTCGACGAAGCCGTGGGCGGCGAGCTGGCGCAGGTGGTAGCTGGTCGCGCCGCTCGACTCGCCGAACCGTTCGGCCAGCTGGGAAGCGGTCGCCGGGCCGCGCTGGCGCAGCGTGTCCAGCAGCTGCATCCGCAGCGGGTGCGCGAGGCCCCGCAGTGAGCGGGCGTCGAGCCGACGCTGCTTCCGTTCCTCGTGCTCCGTCATGCTTACAAAGGTAGCGTTGCAAAGGACCCTTTGCAACAACTTCTTTGTAAGCCAACTCCGTTCGGTGCCCGCCTACTTCCTCACTTCACGAAGCCCTCCGCCTTCATCCAGTCCAGCGCCACCTCGTGCGGATCCTCCCCGTCCACGTCCACCTTCGCGTTCAGCGTCTGCGCCACGGAGTTGTCCAGTTTCTTGGTGATCGGGTCGAGGACCTTCGCGATCGCCGGCCACTTCTTCAGGGCCTTGGAGTTGATCACGGGGGCCGCGTTGTAGTTGGGGAAGAACTTCTGGTCGTCCTGCATCACCACCAGGTTCATGGACTTGATCCGCCCGTCGGTGGTGAACACCTCCCCGTACGTGCAACTCCCCTTCGCCACCTGGGTGTAGATGATCCCGGTGTCCATCTGCGTGACATTCTTCGCCGGCACGCTCATCCCGTACGCCTTCTCCATGCCCGGCAGCCCGTCCGCCCGGTTGGCGAACTCGCCCTCCACGCACAGGGTCACGGCCTTGGGGTCCGACTTGGACAGCGCCGCCACGTCGGAGAGGGTCTTCGTGCCGTACTTCTTGAAGTTGGCCTGGTTCGTCGCCAGCGCGTAGGTGTTGTTCAGCCGTGACGGAGGCAGCCAGGTCAGCCCGTTCTTCAGGTCGGCGTCACGCACCGCCTCCCACTGCTTCAGCGGGTCGGCGATGGGCTCGCTGTTGCCCAGGTACGTGATCCAGGCGGTGCCCGTGTACTCGTACATGCCGTCCGCGCCACTGCTCTTGACCGCCTCGCGGGAGCCGATGGAGCCCTGGATGCCGGTCCGGTCGAGGACGTCCGCGCCGGCCGCCTCGAAGGCGATGCCCATGATCGAGCCCAGGATGAGCTGCTCGGTGAACTCCTTCGACGTGACGGTCAGATGCGCCCCCTTGAGCGGCTCGCCCTGCCCGATCGAACCGGGCGAGACGTCGTCGACCATGGGGGAGCCGCTGGTCAGACCGCAGCCGGACACCACCACCAGCGCCCCGGCGACCACCAGACAGGTGCGCTTCACGTGCTCACCTCCAGCCCCCGCGGCCGCAGCAGCAGCTCGGCCAGTGAGGCCAGCCAGTCCACGAGCAGGGCCAGGGCGATCGTGAGGATCGCGCCGAGGACCAGCACCGGCATGCGCTGGGTGGTGATCCCGGTCGTGATCAGCACGCCCAGGCCGCCGCCTCCGCCGAAGGTCGCCAGGGTCGCCGTACCGACGTTCAGGACAAGGGCGGTACGGACGCCCGCCAGGATCAGCGGGACGGCCAGCGGCAGTTCCACCCGCCTCAGCACGCCCAGCCCGGACATGCCGATACCGCGGGCCGCCTCCAGGAGCGCGGGGTCGTTCGCCTTCAGGCCCGCGATCGTGTTGGACAGCACCGGCAGGACGGCGTAGATGATCATGCCGATCAGGGCGGCCTTCATGCCGGTGCCGAGCCAGATCACCAGCAGGGCCAGCAGGCCGATCGCGGGGGTGGCCTGGCCCATGTTGGCGAACGTCATCGCCACCGGGGTCGCCTTCCGGAACGACCTGCGGGTCAGCAGGATGCCCAGCGGGATCGCGATGATCAGCACGAAGAAGGTGGAGATCGCCGTCAGTTCGATGTGCTGCCACAGCGCCTTGGACACCTGGCCGTGCGACAGCGCGTTCTCGGAGATCGTGTCCAGGTGGGCCTGCCGGAACCACAGCCAGGTCGCCAGCAGCAGGGCGACGAGGAACGCGGGCAGGAAGGTCAGCTTCTGCCAGGTGATGTGCCGGCGCTGGGGGCGCCGCGGCGACCGTGGCGCCTGCGCCTCGGTCCCCTGCGCCCCGGCATCCTCCGCCTCGGTCCCCTCCGCCTCTGTGTCCTCGGGAGCGGTCACGCCTTCTCCTCCCCTCCGACGCCTTCCTGTTCGGCGTGCGTCTGTGCGGCCCGCGTCTCCTCCAGTTCGTGCTGTGCCTCCATGGCCTCCAGCCGGTCGGCCTCCAGCAGCTCGTGCACGGAGTTCATGAGCGTCTCCATGTCGACCACGCCGATGTACTCGCCGCGCCGCCCGGTGACCGCCACCCGCCCGGTGTTGTCCGTCAGTACCGCCTCCAGCGCGTCGCGCAGGGTGGCGTCCCGGGTCACCGTGTCGCTCACCAGCGTGCCCGCGCGGGCCAGCGAGCCCCGGGCGCGCATCATGTCGCCGCGCCGCAGCCACTTGTACGGCCGCCCGCGCTTGTCGAGCAGCAGGATCTCGTTGGTGCCGCTGGCGCGGAGCTTGTTGAAGATCTGCTGGAGCGGGTGGTCGACGGTCGCCGTCGGATAGTCGGTGATCTCCACGTCCCGTACCCGGGTGAGGTTGAGCCGCTTCAGCGCCGCGCCCGCGCCGACGAACCCGGACACGAAGTCGTCCGCCGGATTGGTGAGGATCGCCTCCGGGGTGTCGAACTGGGCGATGTGCGAGCGTTCGCGCAGGACGGCGATCCGGTCGCCGAGCTTGATGGCCTCGTCGAAGTCGTGGGTGACGAAGACGATCGTCTTGTGCAGCTCGCGCTGGAGCCGGATCAGCTCGTCCTGGAGGTGGTCGCGGGTGATCGGGTCCACCGCGCCGAACGGCTCGTCCATCAGCAGGACGGGCGGATCGGCCGCCAACGCCCTCGCCACGCCCACCCGCTGCTGCTGGCCGCCGGAGAGCTGGCGCGGATAGCGCCCGTGGAACTCGCCCGGGTCCAGCCCGACCAGGTCGAGCATCTCCTCCACCCGCTCCCCGATCCGCCGCTTCGGCCAGCCGAGCATCCTCGGTACGAGGGCGATGTTCTGGGCGACCGTCATGTGCGGGAACAACCCGGAGGCCTGGATCGCGTAACCGACCTTCCGGCGCAGCTTCACCGGGTCGATGTCGGTGACGTCCTCGCCGCCGATGCGGATGCGGCCGGCGGTCGGCTCGATCAACCGGTTGATCATCTTCAGCGTGGTCGACTTCCCGCACCCCGACGGCCCCACGAAGATGACGGTCTCGCCCGCCTTGATCTCCATGCTGACGTTGTCGACGGCGGGGTTGGGGTTGCCCGGATACCGCTTGCTGAGGTTCTCCAGCTCGATCGAGGCACCCGCAGTGCTCTTCTCATGCGCATGCGCCACAGGCGGCACAGATGCCACAGGCGGCACAGATGCCATAGGGGTCTCAGGCGTCTTAGGCACGGATCCCCCTGGGAATCGTCAGCCGCCCGAGCAGGACGTACGCGGCGTCGAACAACAGCGCGAGGATGATGATCCCGAGCGTGCCCGCGAGCACCTGGTTGAGCGCGTTCTTGCTGCCCAGCGAGCCGATACCGCGGAAGATCTCGTTGCCGAGGCCGGGCCCGGAGGCGTACGCGGCGATGGCGGCGATGCCCATCAGCATCTGCGTCGAGACGCGGATGCCGGTGAGGATCGGCGGCCAGGCGAGCGGAAGCTCCACCCGGAAGAGGCGGGCCGGCCGGGACATGCCGATGCCGCGCGCCGCGTCCACCAGGGAGGGGTCGACGCCGCGCAGGCCCACGATGGCGTTCCGCACGATCGGCAGCAGCCCGTACAGGGTCAGCGCGATGACGGTGGGCGGCACGCCCAGCCCCACGATCGGGACGAGCAGACCGATCATGGCGAGCGACGGGATGGTCAGCAGGGTGGAGGTGGTCGTGGTGGCCAGGTTGCCGGCCCACACGCTGCGATAGGTGACGACGCCGATCAGCACGCCGATCAGGGTCGCCACCACCATGCACTGGAAGACGGCGCTGGCGTGCTGGTAGGCGTCGGTGAGCAGTTGCTGGTGCCGGGTGCTCACGTACTCCCAGAAGTTCAAGCGCGGTCACCCCCTCGGTCGGTCAGGTGGTGTCCCGGTCCTCCGCCGCCTGCTCCACCAGCGGGATGATCCGCAGCGGAACGGGGTTCTCCATCACGATCGCGGTGGAGGCCCGGACGATCCCATCAAAACCGACAACCAGGTCGATGACCCGCTGGAGATCGGCGTTGGAGCGGGCCACCAGCCGGCACAGCATGTCCCCGCTGCCGGTGGTCGTGTGCAGCTCCAGCACCTCCGGCACGGATCCCAAGTGGGCTCGTACATCGGGCCCTTGCCCCTGCCGGATCTGGAGGGTGGCGAAGGCGGTGACGGGATAGCCGAGAGCCGCAGGATCGACCTGAGGACCGAATCCGCGGATGACTCCGTTCGACTGAAGCCGGTCCAGCCGCGCCTGCACGGTCCCCCGCGCGACCCCGAGCCGGCGCGACATCTCCAGCACGCCGATCCGCGGCTCGCGCGCCAGCAGCACAATGATCCGGCCGTCCAGACGATCGATCGCCATGCCGAAACCTCCCGGATGGTCATCATGTACAGAAAGTCCGCCGACACGAGCTCACTGCTGCACAGATTGCCCAGCGAACACGCAAACTATTGCGCACCTTGCGAGGCCGGGCCAGGCTGCCGCTATGACGCAGACCACACACCACACTCCCGACACGACCGCCCGGCAGGCCGACCCCTTCCCGGTCAAGGGAATGGACGCGGTCGTCTTCGCCGTGGGCAACGCCAAGCAGGCGGCGCACTACTACTCCACGGCGTTCGGCATGCGCCGGGTGGCCTACTCCGGACCGGAGAACGGCACCCGCGAGACCGCGAGCTACGTCCTGGAGAACGGCTCCGCCCGCTTCGTGTTCACCTCCGTGATCAAGCCCGCCACCGCCTGGGGCCACTTCCTCGCCCAGCACGTGGCCGAGCACGGCGACGGCGTCGTCGACCTCGCCATCGAGGTCCCGGACGCCCGCCGCGCGTACGCCTACGCCATCGAGCACGGTGCCCGCTCGGTGGCCGAGCCCTACGAACTGAAGGACGAGCACGGCACGGTGGTCCTGGCTGCGATCGCGACGTACGGCGAGACCCGCCACACCCTCGTCGACCGCTCCGGCTACGACGGCCCCTACCTCCCCGGCTTCGCCGCCGCCGCCCCGATCGTCGAACCGCCGGCCCACCGCACCTTCCAGGCCATCGACCACTGCGTCGGCAACGTCGAGCTCGGCCGGATGAACGAGTGGGTCGGCTTCTACAACAAGGTCATGGGCTTCACGAACATGAAGGAGTTCGTGGGCGACGACATCGCCACCGAGTACAGCGCCCTGATGTCGAAGGTCGTCGCCGACGGCACGCTCAAGGTCAAGTTCCCGATCAACGAGCCCGCCATCGCCAAGAAGAAGTCCCAGATCGACGAGTACCTGGAGTTCTACGGCGGCGCCGGCGTCCAGCACATCGCGCTCAACACGAACGACATCGTGCAGACGGTACGGACGATGCGCGCGGCCGGGGTGGAGTTCCTGGACACGCCCGACTCCTACTACGACACCCTCGGCGAGTGGGTCGGCGACACCCGCGTCCCCGTGGAGACCCTGCGCGAGCTGAAGATCCTCGCCGACCGCGACGAGGACGGCTACCTGCTCCAGATCTTCACCAAGCCGGTCCAGGACCGCCCGACCGTCTTCTTCGAGATCATCGAACGGCACGGCTCGATGGGCTTCGGCAAGGGCAACTTCAAGGCCCTGTTCGAGGCGATCGAGCGGGAGCAGGAGAAGCGCGGCAACCTGTAGGCCGAGCTCACCGCCTGGCCGGGACCAGCCCCCACCGGCCCGCAGGATCGTCACCGCGCCTCCAGCGGAGCGCTCAGCTGCCCGCGTCCTCCTCGCCCAGGCCCACGTCCGGCGGCTCGCCCAGCCGCGCCAGTGCCGTCCGGGCGGCGGGCACCGCCAGCGGCGAGAAGTACGGGTTGATCCGCAGCGCCTCCTGAAGATGCCGCGACGCGGGGCTGGACAGCTCCAGCTGCCGCTCGATCATCCCCCGGTGGTACGCGTACAGCGCACTGCGCACCCCGCCCCCGTGATCCTTGTCCGTCGCGATCGTGGCGTACTTCAGCGCCTCCTCGTCATCCCCGGCCCGGTGCAGCGCCCATCCCAGCGCGTCGGCCACCGCGATCCCCGGCTGCCGCTCCCACTCGGCCCGCAGCCGCTCCACCGCGTCCATCGCATCACCGTGGTCCGCCTCGAACCGCCCGAGCAGCAGCTCCTCGTCGGCCCCGCCCGCGGCCGCGCTGTCCACCCGCGCCCGCAGCAGGTCGTACTGCACCCGCGCCGCATGCTCCAGCCTCAGCGACTCGTACAGCTCGCCCAGCTCCAGCGCGTACTGCGGCAGCGGCTGCTTGGCCAGCGCCGCCTGGTACGCGGCCAGCGCCTCCGACGTCCGCCCCAGCGCGGCCAGCACCCGCCCCTGCCCGGCCTGCGCGGCCCGCTGGTCGGGGTCGAGCCGCACCGCCTCCCGGAAGCGCCGCAGCGCCTCCTCCCGGTCCCCGCGCTCCCACGCCAGCTGTCCGGCCTGCTCCTGGTACGCCGCCTGCTCCGCCGGGTCCCGCGCGCCCGCCGCCGCGTCGGACAGCAGGGCCGCCGCGTCCTCGCGCCAGCCCCGGTCCCGGTAGACGGCCGCGGCCCGCGCCTGCACGGCGGGTGCGTGGTGCAGCGCCATCAGCTTGTCGAGGGTTCCCCGGGCCGCCTTGTAGTCGCCGAGCCCCGTGTAGGCGTCGATCAGCAGCGGATACGTCGTCCACCGCTTCGGCGCCAGCTTCAGCGCCTCCTCGCCCCACTCCCGGGCGGCCGGGAAGTCGCGGCGGGCGTTCGCCAGCGCGGCCAGGCCGTCCAGGGCGTCCGCGTTGCCCGTCGGGTGCGTCCGCAGCGAGGTGCGCAGCGCCTCCTCGGCCCTCGGGTAGTACGCCGCGTCCGCCGTCCGCCGCCCCTGCTCGACGTACGCGGCCCCGAGCACCGCCCACGACCGCGCGTCCTTCGGATGGACCCGCAGATACGTTTCGCGTTCGCCGATCAGCATCGCCAGGTCCGGCAGCGCGGCAGGCAATCCGCCGACGACCGCCGCCCGGGCCTGCGCTCCGGGGGCCGGCGCCGGCGGTGCGGCCGGCGCCACCGGGACCACCGGCGCCGCGGAACGCTGCTGCGACGGCGCGAGCATCAGCGCCGCGCCCAGCGCGACACACACCATGGCTGAGGCGATCAACAGCCGCCCGGCGACACGCCTGGCGGCACCCGGCCGGCGGGCCGAGGCCACAGAGGTCATCGGTTCTGCGTCCATGGCGCTCACTGTGCTGCAGTACGACGACCACATCGCGGCAGCCGACGGGAGCCGCGGACGGGGTTCACACCGATGGCCCCGGGTGCGAACCTGTGATCATGAGCCGTATCGAAGCGCCTCGTGACGAAGCGACCGGGAACCTCGTCGACCGTCTCCTGGACGGCCTGCCGGCCGAGGCCGTCCTCACCGACCCCGACGTCACGGTCTCGTACGCCAATGACATGGCCGGCTTCTGCCCGGCCGGCGCCCCGGCCGTGGTCGTGCTCCCGCGTACCGTCGAACAGGTCCAGCACGTCATGCGCACAGCCACCGAGCTGCGTGTCCCGGTCGTCCCGCAGGGCGCCCGCACCGGCCTGTCCGGCGGCGCCAACACCTCCGCCGGCTGCATCGCGCTGTCCCTGACGAAGATGGACCGGATCCTGGAGATCAGCCCGGTCGACCGCATCGCCGTGGTCGAGCCGGGCGTCATCAACGCCACCCTCTCCCGGGCGGTCAACGAGCACGGCCTGTACTACCCTCCCGACCCCTCCAGCTGGGAGATGTGCACGATCGGCGGCAACATCGGCACCGCCTCCGGCGGCCTGTGCTGCGTGAAGTACGGGGTGACCGCCGAGTACGTCCTCGGCCTGGACGTGGTGCTGGCCGACGGCCGCCTGATGTCCACCGGCCGCCGTACCGTCAAAGGCGTTGCCGGGTACGACCTGACCCGCCTGTTCGTCGGCTCCGAGGGCTCGCTCGGCATCGTCGTACGGGCGGTCCTCGCCCTCAAGCCGCAACCGCCCGAGCAGCTGGTGCTGGCCGCCGAGTTCGCGTCCACGGCCGCCGCCTGCGACGCGGTGTGCCGGATCATGGCGGGCGGCCACGTGCCGTCCCTCCTCGAACTGATGGACCGTACGACGGTCAAGGCGGTCAACGACCACGCGCACATGGGCCTGCCGGAGACCACGGAGGCGCTGCTGCTCGCGGCCTTCGACACCCCGGACCCGGCCGCGGACCTCGCCGCCGTCGGGGCGCTGTGCGAGGCCGCCGGCGCCACCCAGGTCGTACCGGCCGACGACGCGGCCGAGTCCGAACTGCTCCTGCAGGCACGGCGGCTGTCCCTGACCGCACTGGAGACGGTCAGCGGCACGACGATGATCGACGACGTGTGCGTGCCCCGGTCACGGCTCGGCGACATGCTCGAAGGAGTCGCGCGGATCGCCGAGAAGTACCAGCTCACGATCGGGGTCGTCGCACACGCGGGCGACGGCAACACGCACCCGACGGTCTGCTTCGACGCCCAGGACCCCGACGAGTCCCGGCGCGCCCGCGAGTCCTTCGACGAGATCATGGCCCTCGGCCTGGAGCTCGGCGGCACGATCACCGGCGAGCACGGCGTGGGCGTGCTGAAGAAGGAGTGGCTGGCGCGCGAGATCGGCCCCGTGGGACTGGAGATGCAGCGGGCGGTCAAGCAGGTCTTCGACCCGCTGGGCATCCTGAACCCGGGCAAGCTGTTCTGACCCACCCCGACGGTTCACTCGCCGCCCTTGGAGTCCTGGGACTCGTCCGACGGCCACGGGCCGCGCAGCCACAGGTCGTCCGCGGGCGTCGGCGCGAGCAGCTCGGCCAGACCGTCGTCCAGGCCGAGCTGCGCACCCTCGGCCCCCGGGGGCACCAGCCGCAGCGTGCGCTCCAGCCAGGCCGACACCTGCGCCGTCGGCGCCTCCAGCAGGGCGTCCCCGGCGGGTGAACTGAGCGCCATCAGCACGACGCTGCGGCCGGCGACCTTCGTCGGCCACACCCGCACATCCCCGTGCCCGCACGGCCGGAACACCCCCTCCACCAGGAGTTCACGGCCGAAAGTCCAGTTCACGGGGTCCTCGGAGTTGATGTGGAAGGCGATGTGGACGGCGTACGGGTCGTCGCTGCGGTAGCTGAGACGGGCCGGGACGGGGATGCTGCGCTCCGGCGACAGGACGAGCTTGAGCTCCAGTTCGCGCTCTACCACGGTGGCGTGCATGTCGTGCGTCCTCTCTCGTATGGGCCTCGCGGGCGGGCCCGTACGAGAGGAGAGAGGGGAGGGCCGGAACCATTACGCGGATTGGCGGAACTTTTCTCCGGACTTCCTTCCGGGCGTGTGAAATACGTGTACGAGGTTGCCCGGAAAGGGGCGGGTCGGACGGGACTGGCGGTGGGGGTTGCGCTCGTCTGGTAGATGTGGAGGCCCCATTGGACCCCCGAGCAGATACGGGACGACGGACATGAGCGCCCCAACCCCGGCACCCGGCGACGACAGGCCCCGCGAAGGGTACTACCCGGACCCGTCCATTCCTGGATATGTCCGGTACTGGAACGGTGCCTCCTGGGTACCGGGCACCAGCCGTCCGACCCCTTCCGACGGAGCGCCGCTCACGCCGCCGCCCGGCGCCCAGCCGGCGTCCGCGCCCGCCCCCGCGCCGGTCGAGGAGACCGGCCCGCACTTCTTCGACGAGGACCCGGGGCAGCAGCTCCCGGCCACCCCGGCCGAGGCCCAGCACGGCAGCCGTCCCGAGCCGGCGTCCGCCTGGGGCGCCGACCGCTCCCGGCAGTCCGGCTTCGGCGGCGACCATGACCGCCGTGTCTCCTGGGGCAGCCCGCAGGACACCGACCCCCGGGTCGCCGCGGCCCAGCCCGACGGCCGCTCCGCCAGCACGGACGGCACGGCGACGATCCCGCCCGCGGACTCCGGCGACGTCCCCTCCGACGGAACGTTCGTGTTCCGCCGGCCGACGGCGGGGTCCGGTGCCTCCGGTGCCCCGGCCGACCGGGCCACTCCCGGCGTCCCCCGCCCCGGCGGTCCCGTCGGCGACGACGGCACCATGACCTTCCGCAAAGTTTCCCCGCGCACGGCGCAGCAGGACGGGGCGCGCACCGCGCAGCGCGGGGGCGCTTCCGCACATACGGGCGGCGCACCGGGAACGGCCGACGGCAGTGCCGGGGCCACCGGGTTCGGCCCGCAGGGCCCGGTGGGGTCGGCAGGGACTGCCGGGGCGCCGGGCATCGGGGCCCAGGGCTCGGCCCCGTCGGCCGAAGGGTTCGGGGCCGAAGAGTTCGGGGGCGAAGGCTACGGCCCGCAGGGACCCGTCGGCTCGCCCGCGTCCGGCGCCGGTACCGGGCGCCCCGGCTTCGGCGCCGGGAAGGCCGCCGCGGACCGTGCGGCTGCTGCTCAGCCACAACCGCAGCCACAACCGCAGCCACAGCAGCCTCAGCCACAGGCAGAAGCCCCCGCCGCGGGCGCCATGCCGATGGCGCCGATGACCAGCGGGCCGGGGGGCGGTCAGCCGTCGTGGCCGCAGCAGGTGCACCGGCTGGCGGGCGTGGGCGACGACCAGCCGGTCGCGCCGTGGAAGCCGCCGGTCGAGGACGTGTTCCAGGCGGCCGCCCGGCGGCAGGCCGCGGCCCGGCCCGCGGGCCTCGGCAAGCGCCTCGCCGCCCGGCTCGTCGACACCCTGGTCCTCGCGGCCGTCACCTCCGCCGCCGCGGTACCGCTCGGCACGAAGGCGCTCGACCACGTCAACGAGAAGATCGACGCGGCCAAGCTGTCCGGTGAGACCGTCACGGTCTGGCTGCTCGACGGCACGACATCGGTGTACCTCGGCATCGTCCTCGCCGTCCTGCTCGTCTTCGGCGTCCTCTACGAGGCGCTGCCCACCGCCAAGTGGGGCCGCACGCTGGGCAAGAAGCTGCTCGGTCTGGAGGTGCGGGACATCGAGGGCCACGAGCCCCCGGCCTTCGGCGCGGCCCTGCGCCGCTGGCTCGTCTACAGCGTGCCCGGTCTGCTCGGCATCGGTGTGGTGGGCGTCCTGTGGTGCCTGTTCGACCGGCCGTGGCGCCAGTGCTGGCACGACAAGGCCGCACACACGTTCGTAGCGGGCTGAGCGGGTCGGCCGTATACGACGGAGAGCCACCGAACTCGGTACTCCGGACGGCCGCTCGCCGGATGCGGAGCCGGAGGGTTCGCGGTCGACTCGGCCCATGAGCAGCGAACCGCCCCCCGGCTCCGGTCAGCAGCCACCGGACGACGACCCGTTCAGGAAGAAGCCCCCGCCCGGGCAGGGCGAGGGCTCGCCGTACGACACGCCCCAGGGCGGGCAGGAGCCTCCACCCCCGGGCGGCCAGGAGCCTCCACCCCCGGGTGGCGAGCCTCCGTACGGCAGCCAGCCCCCCTACGGCGGCGGAGGCCCCTACGGCGGCGAGGGCGGCCCCTATGGCGGCCAGGGCCCCTACGGCGGTGGGGGCCCCTACGGCGGTGGAGGTCCCTACGGCGGCGGCCAGTACCCCGCCGACCCGCTCGCCGGCATGCCCCCGCTCGCCGACAGCGGCAAGCGCACGCTCGCCCGGATCATCGACATGGTCCTCGTCGGCATCGTCGTCTGGCTGGTCACCTGGGGTATCGGCGTCCACGAGTACGACGTGGACGCCGACAAGATCTCCTACGGCAAGTCCTTCGCGCAGTCCCTGGTCGCCGCCGTGCTCTACATCGCCTACGACACCTTCATGATCAGCAAGTCGGGGCAGACCCTCGGCAAGAAGTGGCTGGGCATGCGCGTGGCCAACCTCGACAACGGCGCCACGCCCTCCACGCAGACCGCGCTGGCTCGCGCGGCGGTGCTGTGGATCCCGTTCGCCTTCTGCTGCGCCTGCGTCTGGACGATCATCGCGGGCGGCTGGAGCTTCTTCGACAAGCCCTACAAGCAGGGCCTGCACGACAAGGCGGCCAGGACGGTGGTGGTCAGCACCGTCTGAGGCATCCCGCGTCCGGCGTCCGGCGTCCGGCAGAAACGGCGGGTCCGTGCGAACTCGGGCCCGCCGACTGCGTGTCGGGCTTCGTCGGGGGCCGTCCTCAGGGAGCCGTCGGCACCCGCTCCTCGATGACCGCGGGCAGTTCGACGACCTCGGGCATCTTGGCGCCCGCGGACACATCGGCGCCCGCGGCCGCATCGGAGACCACGGGCACCTCGGCCGGCGCGACGGCGCGCGGCTTCGGCAGCGGGACCGTCATCGCGACGAGGAGCCCGAGCGCGAGTGCCGCGAAGGCGATGACCGCGATCCCCACGCCCGAACTCGTCTGTGACAGCAGCAGCATGGCGAGCGTCGAGAAGATCACGGTGCAGGAACCGTAGGCGAGCTGTGCGGCAGTCGGACGAGGCATGGCAATCGTGTCCTCGGATGAGAAAAAGGGGTGAGACAGGGCTATCGGCCTGGCTTTCCGCCGACTTCCGGGCCTTCCGCCAGTCGACTCTAATCGGCTGCATGCCCGAGCGGAACGAACGGTAAGCGTGACCTAACCAACAGTGCCGGTGCACGGGGGGCGCACGGAGTCATGGCGTCCACCAAGCGGACGGCGGTGCGCGCCGGTTGTGTAACAACCTCGTGTCCGTAATACGAACTCCCGCTTCGCATAATGCAGTTGTCCTGCTCAAGTCAAGGTCTGTCTTTTCTCGCAAACCAGTAGTCAAATGTCGTCACTTGACTACACGCGTATAACCGCGCGCGCGGACCTTCCATGAACAGGCCCCCCTTCCGCGCGTTCGGTCGCGTTAGGGGAGGACATCAAGTGACCGGTAGAACCTGGACCTTCAGAACGGCCGCCACGGTCGTCGCCATCGCGGCGGCCTCGGCGACGTTCTCGACCTTCGCGGTGGCGCAGGCCGCGGAGACCACGTCCGCGGAGACCTCCGCGGTGGACCGGCATGACCCGCAGCCGGTGAAAACCAAGGAACACGACCTCGACGGCCCCCTGAGCAAGACCCAGGACGCACAGCGCGAGGAGGCCCTCCAGCAGGTCATATCCGGCGAGGCCACGGTCAAGGACCGTGACGGCTCGCAGGTCGTCCAGCTGAAGGGCGCGAAGGGCGACAGCAAGTACGTCGAGCTCGGCCGCGAGAAGACCGACAAGATCTTCACGATCCTCGTCGAGTTCGGCGACCAGGTCGACAGTCGCTACGGCGGCACCGTCGGCCCGCTGCACAACGAGATAGCCGAGCCGGACCGCACCCAGGACAACAGCACGGCCTGGCAGGCGGACTACAACCAGGAGCACTTCCAGGACCTGTACTTCGGCACCGGCACCGGCGTCGAATCGCTGAAGAAGTACTACGAGAAGCAGTCCTCGGGCCGCTACTCGGTCGACGGCGAGGTCACCGACTGGGTCAAGGTCCCCTACAACGAGGCGCGTTACGGCTCGAACAAGGCCTCCACCGGCGCCTGGTACGCGGTGCAGGACGGCGTCAACGCCTGGGTCGCCGAGCGTGAGGCGGCCGGCGACACCGCCGCCGAGATCAAGGCGGAGCTCGCCGAGTTCGACCAGTGGGACCGCTACGACTACGACGGCGACGGCGACTTCAACGAGCCCGACGGCTACATCGACCACTTCCAGATCGTGCACGCCGGCGAGGACGAGTCCGCGGGCGGCGGCGCGCAGGGCGAGGACGCGATCTGGGCGCACCGCTGGTACGCCTTCGGTACCGACGCCGGCGCCACCGGCCCCGACACCAACAAGCTCGGCGGCACGCAGATCGGCGACACCGGCGTCTGGGTCGGCGACTACACCATCCAGCCGGAGAACGGCGGTCTGGGCGTCTTCGCCCACGAGTACGGCCACGACCTCGGCCTGCCCGACGAGTACGACACCGCGGGTGGCGAGAACTCCACCGGCTTCTGGACCCTGATGTCCTCCGGTTCCTGGCTCGGCACCGGCAAGGAGGCCATCGGCGACGTCCCCGGCGACCTGGGCGCCTGGGACAAGCTCCAGCTCGGCTGGCTCGACTACGACGTGGCGAAGGCCGGCACCAAGTCCTCGCACACGCTGGGTGTCGCGGAGTACAACACCAAGAACCCGCAGGCCGTCGTGGTCCAGCTGCCGGAGAAGACGGTCACCACCGACGTCGTCACCCCGGCGCAGGGCGCCACGCAGTGGTGGAGCGGCAGCGGTGACGACCTGCGCAACACCCTCGCCCGTTCGGTCGACCTGACCGGCAAGTCCGCCGCGAGCCTCACCCTCGACGGCTGGTGGGACATCGAGCAGGACTACGACTACCTCTACACCGAGGTCTCCACCGACGGCGGCGCCAACTGGACCCCGATCGACGGCACTCTGGCCGACGGCACCGCCATCACGCGCGACGGCAGCGACAAGCCCGCCCTCACCGGCTCGGTGGACGCCTACCAGAAGCTGACGTTCCCGCTCGACGCGTACGCGGGCCAGAAGATCGACCTGCGCTTCCGCTACCAGACCGACGGCGGTGTGGCGCTGAAGGGCTTCGCGGCCGACGGGATCACGGTGACCGCCGACGGCGCCGCCCTGTTCTCCGACAACGCCGAGTCCGCCGACGCGGCCTGGACGGCGGCCGGCTTCTCCCGTGTCGGCGCGTCCATCACGGACGACTACGCGCAGTACTACATCGCCGAGAACCGCCAGTACGTGTCGTACGACAAGCAGTTGAAGACCGGCCCGTACAACTTCGGCTTCTCGACGACCCGTCCGGACTGGGTGGAGCACTACGCCTACCAGAACGGTCTGCTGATCTGGAAGTGGGACACCTCCCAGGCCGACGACAACACCAGCGCGCACCCGGGTGAGGGCCTGATCCTGCCGATCGACTCCCACCCGACGGCGCTGAAGTGGTCCGACGGCACGCTGATGCGCAACCGCATCCAGGCCTACGACTCCACGTTCGGCTGGTACCCGACCGACGCCGTCACGCTGCACAAGGCCGACGTCGCCGCCAAGATCAAGTCGCAGGCCGGCGTTCCGGTCTTCGACGACAGCACGTCGACGTACTACGACACGTCGAACCCGCTCGCCGGCGTCAAGATCACTGACACCGACACCCGGATCAAGATCGTCGATGAGCCGCTGAGCGGCTCGACGATCAAGCTCCAGGTCGGGCCTTCCGTGAAGTAAACAGAGTTTTCGCAGGTCAGAAGCGTATCGGCGGCAACCCCTTGGCGGGTTGCCGCCGAGCGTGTTTAGGTGCGTCCTGTGGATTTCTTATTGACGCCGACGCGCACGGGGGTGTGACCGCATGGCCGCAGGAGGTTTCTGCAGACTGCCGAACGGCATGGTGGTGGTGGCACTGAACCTGCCCAGCCCCGCCATCGACGGCTCGACCGGAGTCCGCGTGCTGATCCACGCCCGGAACCGCGCCCGGGCCCTGACCAGGCTCCGCAACCTGGGCATGCGCGCCGTCTACCTGCGGGGCAACGCGGCCCCGCCGACCCCCGACGAGATCACCGCGGTCCTGCACCATCCCGACGGCCTGATATGGCGCACGGCCCCCGACAACGGTGTCACCCCGCCGGAGCTGTGGCACCCGATCAGGGCCCTGCTGAGGCGGCCCGCATCCCCTGTGTGAGCCGCTCAGACGACCGGCTTGCCGGTCAGCTCCACGCCCGCCGCCCGCAGCTCCTCCAGCGCCCGCGCGGTGGTCTCCTCGGCCACCCCGGCGGTCAGGTCGAGGAGCACCTGCGTGCGGAAGCCCTCCCGTGCGGCGTCCAGGGCGGTGGCCCGCACACAGTGGTCCGTGGCGATCCCCACCACGTCCACCTCGTCGATCTCCCGCGCCCGGAGCCAGTCGCCCAGCGAGACGCCGTTCTCGTCGGCGCCCTCGAAGCCGCTGTACGCCGCCGCGTACGCCCCCTTGTCGAACACCGCGTCGATCGCCCCGGAGGCGACCACGGGCGCGAAGTTCGGGTGGAAGCCCACCCCCTCCGTGCCGGCGACGCAGTGCGCGGGCCAGGAGTGGACGAAGTCGGGGTTGTCGGCGAAGTGGCCGCCGGGCGCGATGTGGTGGTCGCGGGTGGCCACCACGTGCCGGTAGCCGGCGGGCGCCTGCCCGATCAGCTCGGTGATCGCGGCAGCGACATCGGCACCCCCGGCCACGGCGAGGCTGCCTCCCTCGCAGAAGTCGTTCTGCACATCTACGACGATCAAGGCGCGGCGCATGGTCGGTGTCCTTCGGCTATGGGATCTCGACGAGGAAGGGGAGGGAGAGGGGGCGCGGGCCCGGCCGTGAACCTCCGAGCCTAGAGACTTCGGGGTCGGCGCGGGAGGGGGCGGGCGCGGGCGGGAGTGAGGGCACTAGCTCTAGCTACCCGACAGCCCCTGGACGTACTCCGTAGGAATGACGGGTTCCCCGCGCGACAGCTGCGTCGCCGACATCGGCAGGCCGGCCAGGGCCGCCGTGTGACGGTCGCGTACGACGTCCAGGGGCTCGCGGGCGACGACCTCGCCGCCCTTGAGCAGCTCGACCAGCAGCTGCCGGTCCGCGAGCTCGCCGGGCACCGGGCCGGTGCCGATGACCTCGGCCTCGGCGACCCCGTACTCGTCCAGCCGCCGCGCGGCCCACTTACGGCCGCCGATGGAGGTCTTGCCGCCGGTGGACCTCTTCGCCACCGGCAGCAGCGGCGCCTTCGGGTCGGCGGACTCGGCGCGGGCGACCAGCTTGTAGACCATCGAGCAGGTCGGGTGCCCGGAGCCGGTCACCAGCTGCGTACCGACGCCGTACGCGTCCACGGGCGCCGCGGCCAGCGAGGCGATCGCGTACTCGTCCAGGTCGGAGGTCACGGTGATCTTCGTGCCGGTCGCGCCCAGCTCGTCCAGCTGGTGCCGCACCCGGTGCGCCACCAGCAGCAGGTCGCCGGAGTCGATGCGCACGGCGCCCAGCTCGGGCCCGGCGACCTCGACGGCCGTACGGACCGCCTCGGCGACGTCGTAGGTGTCCACCAGCAGGGTCGTACCCCGGCCCAGCGAGGCGATCTGGGCCTGGAACGCGTCCCGCTCACGGTCGTGCAGCAGGGTGAAGGCGTGGGCGGAGGTGCCGACGGTCGGAATGTTGTAGCGGAAGCCGGCGGCCAGGTCGGAGGTGGAGGCGAAGCCTCCCACGTACGCGGCGCGCGAGGCGGCGACCGCGGCCAGCTCGTGGGTGCGCCGGGCGCCCATCTCGATCAGCGGCCGCTCCCCGGCGGCGGAGGACATCCGGGACGCGGCGGCCGCGATCGCCGAGTCGTGGTTGAGGATGGAGAGGATCACCGTCTCCAGCAGCACGCACTCGGCGAAGGAACCCTCGACCCGCATGATCGGGGAGCCCGGGAAGTACACCTCACCCTCGGGGTAGCCCCAGACATCGCCGGAGAACCGGTACGTGGCGAGCCACTCCAGGGTCGCCTCGTCGACGACCGAGTGCTCGCGCAGGAAGCCGAGGACGTCCGCGTCGAAGCGGAAGTTCTCGATCGCGTCCAGCACGCGCCCGGTGCCCGCGACGACGCCGTAGCGCCGCCCGTTCGGCAGCCGCCGGGTGAAGACCTCGAACACGCTGCGACGCTCGGCCGTGCCCGCCTTCAGGGCGGCCTGCAACATCGTCAGTTCGTACTGGTCAGTGAAGAGCGCCGTCGAGGGAACATCCACCGGCAGCCCAAGGTCCGCTGTGTTCATGGAGGGGAATCGTACTCCCATCTCGTCAGTCTGACGATTTAGGGGATCGGGGTACGCGCGGGGCGGCCAGTTTGTGCGACCACCCCCCTCGGGTGGCAGCATGGGCTCTGTGACGTCACCCGCACCCCTGGAGATCGAACGCACCGAGTCGGCGGAGGAGGTCTTCGCCGTACCCGAGCCCGACGTCCCCTGGGTCACGATCGTCCACAACGACCCGGTCAACCTGATGAGCTATGTGACGTACGTCTTCCAGTCGTACTTCGGCTACACCAAGGACAAGGCCACCAAGCTCATGCTCGACGTCCACCACAAGGGCCGGGCGGTCGTCTCCAGCGGCAGTCGCGAGGAGATGGAACGCGACGTGCAGGCCATGCACGGCTACGGTCTGTGGGCCACCCTCCAGCAGGACCGGAAGTAGCGAATCGCCTTCATGCCCGGACACTTCGAACCGCTTCCCGGCGGCGGCGCGGCCGTCGCGCTCGACGACGTCGAGATCTCCATCATCCGGTCGCTGACCGTGCAGCTCCTGGAGCTCATCGGTCCCGGCCCCGCCGAGGACGCCCCGGCCGACCCGCTCGCCGAGCTGTTCGCCGAGGGCCCGAGCGAGCCGCCCGCCGACCCGGTCCTCAAACGGCTCTTCCCGGACGCCTACAGCGACCCGGAGGGAACCGCGGGGGCGAAGGAGGCCGAGGAGCAGCAGGCCCACTCCGCCGAGTTCCGCCGCTACACCGAGAACGACCTGCGGGCCGGCAAGCGCGACAACGCCCTCGCGGTGATCCGCACCCTGGACGCGCTGACCGCCGCCGCCGGTGACAGCGGCGGCGTGCTCAAGCTGTCGCCCCAGGAGTCCCTCCAGTGGCTGAGGGCCCTCAACGACCTGCGCCTGGCGATCGGATCCCGCCTCGAGATCACCGACGAGGACGACACCGACCTCCTCTACCGCCTCCCGGACGAGGACCCGCGCAAGCCGATGGTGATGGCGTATCTGTGGCTGGGCGGGCTCCAGGAGACGCTGGTCTCCACCCTTATGCCCTGATCCCCATGCCCTGATCCCCGTATGTCCTGATCCATCCGGCAGGGTGTTCGCTCAGAGGACGCTCAAGTCCGGATAACGATCCCATCACCGCAGCGGCCGACTGTGTCCACTTTGTGCACCCTTTGGCCGCTTCTTCTTGTGTGATGCGCCACTCGCCGCCCAGGCGATCAATATTGCGGTCGTGGTAAATCTTCACGACCGCCCGGCGAACACCACCCATGTTCCGCCGGGTGCGCCACCGAGCCGGCGGATCGCCGGCCAGGCACAGCTCCAGTAATCCGGGGGGATCGAGACCCGATCCGAGGCCGACGCAAGGCCCGGTTCGGTATGGAGAAAGGCGCACCACACATGACCTCTGTGCAGGTCGACAAGGACAACACCCCTGAAGAGGGGTACGAGCGCGGGCTCGGCAGCCGCCAGGTCCAGATGATCGCGATCGGCGGTGCCGTCGGCGTCGGCCTCTTCCTGGGCGCCGGAGCGAACATCGCCAAGGCCGGCCCCAGTCTCATCTTCATGTACGCCCTCGCGGGCGTGATCATCTTCTTCATCATGCGGGCCCTCGGCGAGCTGCTGCTCTACCGCCCCGTCTCGGGCTCCTTCGCGGAGTACTCCCGCGAATTCCTCGGCCCCTTCTTCGGCTACTTCACCGGCTGGACGTACTGGCTGATGTGGGTCGTCACCGGCATGGCGGAACTCACCGCCGCCGCGATCTACGTCAACTACTGGTTCCCGTCCATCCCCCAATGGGTGACGGCACTGGTCTTCCTGGTGATCCTCTTCGGGGTCAACCTGATCTCCGTGAAGCTCTTCGGCGAGCTGGAGTTCTGGTTCTCGATGGTCAAGGTCACCGCGCTCATCGGCATGATCGTGATCGGCCTGGGCGTCCTCACCTTCGGCTTCAGCTCCGCCGGTGACACTGCGTCGGTCGCCAACCTCTGGCAGTTCGACGGCTTCTTCCCCAAGGGCATCGGCTCGTCCCTGATGACCCTGCAGGGCGTCATGTTCGCCTACCTCGCCGTCGAACTGGTCGGCGTCACCGCCGGCGAGTCCGAGGACCCGGAGAAGACCCTCCCCAAGGCGATCAACACCCTGCCCTGGCGCATCGCCCTGTTCTACGTCGGCGCCCTCACCGTCATCCTGTGCGTGGTGAAGTGGACCGAGTTCGCGCCCGGCGTCAGCCCCTTCGTCGAGGCCTTCGCCAAGATCGGCATCCCGGCGGGCGCGGGCATCGTCAACTTCGTCGTCCTGACGGCCGCCCTGTCGTCCTGCAACTCCGGCATGTACTCCACGGGCCGCATGCTGCGCACCCTCGCGGACAACGGCGAGGCCCCGAAGGTCTTCAGCAAGCTCTCCTCGACCAAGACCCCGGCGATCGGCATCACCGTCTCCATGCTCTTCATGGGCATCGGCGTGATCCTGAACTACATCGTCCCCGAGAAGGCCTTCGGCTACGTCACCTCCGTCGCCACCGCGGCCGGCATCTGGACCTGGCTGATGATCCTGATCAGCCACGTCCTCTACCGCCGCGCGGTCGAGGCCGGCCGCCTGCCCGCCTCCTCCTTCCCGGCGCCGGGCGGCGCGGTGTGCTCCTACATCGCCATCGCCTTCCTGCTCTTCGTCACCGGCCTCATCGCGTACGACGCCGACTCCCGCATCTGCCTCTACGTGATGGCGGGCTGGGCCGCCGCCCTGGCCATCGGCTGGGCGGTCCTCAAGACCCGCAACCCCCAGGTCGCCGAGCGCCGCGAACCGGCCCTGGAGAAGATCGGCTGACCGCCGAGACCGACGACCACCGAGGACGTCCGGCCGCAGGGAGTGCTCGTGGCGCCCCCTCCGGCAGCCGCTCAGGACGTCCGGCATATGGGCTCTCCCGTACCACCCCTCGGTACGGGAGAGCCCTCTGCTTATCCTGGCCAGCATGCTGACCATCACCCAGGCCCTGTACGACCAGATCGTCGACCACGCGCGCCGCGACCACCCCGACGAGGCGTGCGGCGTGGTCGCGGGCCCGGTGGGCGAGGGCCGCCCCGAGCGCTTCATCCCCATGCTGAACGCGGCCCGCTCGCCCACGTTCTACGAATTCGACTCACAGGACCTGCTCAAGCTCTACCGCGAGATGGACGACCGCGACGAGGAGCCGGTGATCATCTACCACTCCCACACCGCGACCGAGGCCTACCCCTCCCGCACCGACATCTCCTACGCCAACGAACCCGGCGCCCACTACGTCCTCGTCTCCACCGCGGACACCGACGACGCCGGCGACTTCCAGTTCCGCTCCTTCCGGATCGTCGAGGGCGAGGTGACGGAGGAGGAGGTCAAGGTGGTGGAGACGTACTGATCCCACCCCTTGGTCGATATTCGTCCGGCATGTGGGATCACATGCCAGGACCCCGACCGGGAATCGATACGATGAGCTCATGGTTTTGAACGACGTGAGTGAGAAGACGCCGGGCACGCTGCTCGTCGCGCGTCTGCACGTCGACCTGTGCAGGCTCGCCAGCGCCATGTGTTGACGCCGACCCCTGCCGCCGTACGGCCGTGAGCCCGCGGCGCCTCACCCGCGTACTGACTACGCTCCGCGCCGCCGCGCGCCCACCGACCACCACTCCCGACAGGAGCCCTGAGCCATGGCCATCGAGGTCCGCATCCCCACCATCCTCCGCACCTACACCGAAGGCGCGAAGGCCGTAGAGGCCACCGGGGACACCCTCGCCGAGCTGTTCGCCGACCTCGAGACCCGGCACACGGGCATCCAGGCCCGCATCGTCGACGGCGGCCAGCTGCGCCGCTTCGTCAACGTCTACCTGAACGACGAGGACGTCCGCTTCCTGGACGGCATCAACACCAAGCTGTCCGACGGCGACAACGTGACCATCCTGCCGGCCGTGGCCGGCGGCATGGCCTGATCGGCCCCTGGTCACCCATGCGTTACGACTCCCCGCTGGCCGCGGTGGGCAACACCCCTCTGGTGCGCCTGCCGCGGCTGTCGCCGTCCCCCGAGGTCCGCATCTGGGCCAAGCTGGAGGACCGCAACCCGACCGGCTCGGTCAAGGACCGCCCCGCCCTGCACATGATCGAGCAGGCGGAGAAGGACGGCCGCCTCACCCCCGGCTGCACGATCCTCGAACCCACCTCCGGCAACACCGGCATCTCCCTCGCCATGGCCGCCAAGCTCAAGGGCTACCACATGGTGTGCGTGATGCCCGAGAACACCTCACAGGAACGCCGGGACCTGCTCGGCATGTGGGGCGCCCGGATCATCTCGTCCCCGGCCGCGGGCGGCTCCAACACCGCCGTACGGGTCGCCAAGGAACTGGCCGCCGAGCACCCGGACTGGGTGATGCTCTACCAGTACGGCAACCCCGACAACGCCGGCGCCCACTACGCCACCACCGGCCCGGAGATCCTCGCCGACCTTCCCTCCATCACCCACTTCGTGGCCGGCCTCGGCACGACGGGCACGCTGATGGGAGTCGGCCGCTTCCTGCGCGAGCACAAGCCGGACGTCAAGATCGTCGCCGCCGAGCCGCGCTACGACGACCTGGTCTACGGCCTGCGCAACCTCGACGAGGGCTTCGTCCCCGAGCTCTACGACGCCTCCGTCCTGACCTCCCGCTTCTCGGTCGGCTCGGCGGACGCGGTCACCCGCACCCGCGAGCTGCTCCAGCAGGAGGGCATCTTCGCGGGCGTCTCCACCGGCGCCGCCCTGCACGCCGCGATCGGCGTCGGCACCAAGGCGGTCAAGGCGGGCGAGAACGCCGACATCGTCTTCGTCGTCGCCGACGGCGGCTGGAAGTACCTCTCCACGGGCGTCTACACGGCGGCCACCACGGAGGAGGCCATCAAGACGCTGCAGGGTCAGCTCTGGGCCTAGCTCGGCCGGGGGCCGGCCTGGATCCGGACGCCGACTGGATCCGAACGCGGAGACGGAACGTCACATCCGCGTCCGGATCCGGTCCCGGCGGAAAGGCGGTCACCCCATGCGCCGTACGACGGTCACCGCCGTCGCCGCGACGGCACTCCTCCTCGTGAGCTGCGGCACCCAGAGCGGGGACGACGGCGGGGCGGTGTCACCGCCCACCACGGCTGCCTGCGCGAGCAACGTCCAGCTCAGCGCCGACGACGACGGCCACACCGTCTGCGTCACGAAGGGCGGCCAGGTCCGGCTCACCCTCGACGGCACCAGGGAACGCCCCTGGAAGCCGGTCACCGCGACGGGCGGCGCGCTGCGGGCCACCAACGCGGGCATCGTCGTCCTGCCGGGCGACGCCACCGCCGCCTACGACGCGCTCGCCACCGGAACCGCGAAGCTCACCTCGGCCCGCCCGCTCTGCCCCCAGAGCAGCAGCCCCGGCCACGTCTCCTGCCAGGGCATCCAGGAGTGGACGGTCACCGTGCGGGTGCGTTGAGGTGTCTGCCTCCCAGGTGTCTGCCTCCCAGGTGTCTGCCCGCCGGGTGTCAGCCGGCCAGGTGCCGTACCTGGTCCCACAGGACCGGGTCCACCACACCCACCCGCCGCCGGAAGTCGACCAGCGGCACCTGCCGCAGCTCGTCCGTCTCCAGGAAACTCGCCCGCCCATGGGCGTCCCCGACCGCCCCCGGCGGCAGCGGGATCACCCCGGCCCGCTCGTCGTGGTACCGGCTGGTGATCTTCGCGACCGTCGCCCGCCGCCCGCGCACCGACAGCACCAGGCACGGCCGGTCCTTGCCACCCGGCCCGTCCTCGTACGGCACGCTCGCCCACCAGATCTCCGCCGGTTGCGGTCGCCCCGCACCACCACGCCCCTCGGGCCGCCCGGGCGGACGGGTCCTGCGACCGGCCGGCCGACCGCTCCTGCCCCAGCCGTCGACGAGCACGGCGACCAGCGCGAGCAGCACCACCGCCGCGAGCGCCAGCCACCATGACGTGTCCATACGGACGACGTTACCGGCGCATATTCTCAACCGCGCGCCTTTCCTCACGCCCTATGCGCCCCGCTTCCAGCCGAACCGGTGACAGCACAGGTGAGTTCGCCCACAACGGCCCCTGGCGGAGGAGCGACCCGAGGTTTCGCGCCTTACGCTCGACGGACCGCACGACCCCCATTCCCTATTTCCCAGCTGTTCCCGCCAGCGGAGGTTTCTGCTTCATGAAGCTCACCGTCGTCGGCTGCTCGGGGTCGTTCCCGTCCGTGGATTCGGCCTGCTCGAGCTACCTCGTCGAGGCCGACGGCTTCCGGCTGCTTCTCGACATGGGCAACGGTGCCCTTGGCGAGCTGCAGCGCCACTGCGGTCTCTACGACCTCGACGCGATCTTCCTCAGCCATCTGCACGCCGACCACTGCATCGACATGTGCGCCTACTTCGTCGCGCGCTACTACCGCCACGACGGCGGCCGCTGCGCCCCGCTCCCGGTCTACGGACCCGAGGGCACCGAACACCGCCTGACCACGGCCTACGCCGACACCCCCACCGCCTCGTCCATGAGCGAGGTCTTCGACTTCCACACGGTCAAGCCGTCCACCTTCGAGATCGGCCCCTTCACCGTGCACACCGAACGCATGCCCCACCCCGTCGAGGCGTACGCCATCCGCATCGAGCACGGCGGCCGCTCGCTGACGTACTCCGGCGACACGGGCGTCACCCCGGTGCTGGCGGAACTCGCCCGGGACACCGACCTGTTCCTGTGCGAGGCCGCCTTCACGCACGGCAAGGAGAGCATCCCCGACCTGCACCTCAACGGCCGCGAGGCGGGCGAGGCGGCGGCCCGCGCGGGCGCCCGCCGCCTCGTCCTGACCCACATCCCGCCGTGGACGGACCCCCGGATCAACCTGGCGGACGCGCGTGCGGTGTACGGCGGGCCGGTGGAGGTGGCGGCGCCGAGGGCGTCGTACGAGATCTAGGTTCTACGACGTGACGAAGGCCCCCGGAGCCGCAAGAGCTCCGGGGGCCTTCTGCCGTTCAGACGTGACTCACGCCTTCGTGAGGTCCTCGATCTCCTCCTCGGGCTCGCGGCCCGGGGTCGCGAGGTTGAACTTGGTGATCGCGAAGCGGAAGACGATGTAGTAGATCGCTCCGAAGACCAGACCGATGGGGATGATCAGCCAGGGCTTGGTGGCGAGGTTCCAGTTCAGCGCGTAGTCGATCGCGCCCGCCGAGAAGTTGAAGCCGTCGTGCACGCCCAAGCCCCAGGTGACCGCCATCGAGGCCGCGGTGAGCAGCGCGTGGATGACGTACAGGACCGGCGCGATGAACATGAACGAGAACTCGATCGGCTCGGTCACGCCGGTGACGAACGAGGTCAGGGCGAGGGAGATCATCATGCCGAGGACGGCCTTGCGGCGCTCGGGACGGGCGGTGTGCGCCATGGCCAGGGCGGCAGCCGGCAGACCGAACATCATGATCGGGAAGAAGCCGGACTGGTACATGCCCGCGGTCGGGTCGCCGTGCATGAAACGCGGGATGTCGCCCTGCCAGACCTGACCCGCGGCATCAGTGAAGTCACCGAGCTGGAACCAGGCGACGGTGTTCACGAACTGGTGCATGCCGACCGGGATCAGCGCGCGGTTCACACCGCCGAAGAGGGCCGAGCCGCCGGCGCCCAGGCCGGTCATCCACTCACCGAAGTCGGAGATGCCGTTGCCGATGGGCTCCCAGACCAGGCCGAAGAAGACGCCGACGACGATGCCGACGAAGGCCATGACGATCGGTACGAGGCGGCGGCCGTTGAAGAAGCCGAGCCAGTCGACGAGCCTGGTGCGGTGGAACCGCTGCCACAGCACGGCGGCGAGCAGACCCATGATGATGCCACCGAGCACACCCGGGTTGTTGTACGTCGCCGCGACGTCCTCGCCCTTCTTGACCACCGCGTCGGTGACCGGGAAGGCCTCCAGGACCTTGCTGTAGACGAGGAAGCCGACCACCGCGGCCAGCGCGGTCGAGCCGTCCGCCTTCTTGGCGAAGCCGATCGCCACGCCGATGCAGAACAGCAGCGGCAGCGAGCCGGTCAGGGCACCACCCGCGTTGTTGAACACGGTGGCGACCTTGTCCCAGCCAAGGCCGTCCTTGCCGAAGATGTCGTCCTGGCCCAGCCGGACCATGATGCCCGCCGCCGGCAGCACGGCGATGGGCAGCTGCAGGCTGCGGCCGACCTTCTGCAGGCCCTGGAACAGGCCGGATCCCCGCTTCTTCGCGGGGGCCGCCGTTGCGGTGGCGGTGCTCATAGACTTCCTCCATCGGGGGGCGTGGTCTACACCACTCGGTGGTGTAGACCTGTTGTAGCACGATGAAGGTCGCATAAGGAACCCGCGATTCCGCTACCGGAGCGCTACCCAAGGCAACGGCAAAGACCCCCGGACCAGCGGTCCAAGGGCCCCGTGGCGAAAGCGGACAAGGCGCATCACACCTTCGTGACGTCCTCCACCTCTTCCTCCGGCTCCCGCCCCGGCGTCTTCAGGTCGAACTTCGTGATCGCGAAACGGAAGATCACGTAATAGACGACGGCGAAGCACAGCCCGATCGGGATGATCGCCCACGGTTTCGTCGCCAGGTTCCAGTTGATGACGTAGTCGATCAGGCCCGCCGAGAAGCTGAACCCGTCGTGCACCCCCAGCCCCCACGTCACCGCCATCGACACACCCGTCAGCACCGCGTGGAACACGTACAGCAACGGCGCGACGAAGAGGAACGAGTACTCGAGCGGCTCGGTGATACCCGTGACGAACGACGTCAGCGCCACCGACAGCATCAGCCCCCCGACCTCCTTGCGCCGGCTCGGCTTCGCGCAGTGCGTCATCGCCAGCGCCGCCGCCGGCAGCGCGAACATCATGATCGGGAAGAAGCCCGAGGTGAACTGGCCCGCGTTCGGATCGCCCGCCAGGAACATGTTGATGTCACCGTGCACCACGGTGCCGTCGGGCTTGGTGAAACTGCCGAACTGGAACCAGATGGGCACGTTCAGGAACTGGTGCAGGCCGATCACCAGCAACGCACGGTTCGCCACACCGAAGATGCCCGCCCCCCAAGCACCCAGATCACTCAGCCAGTCGCTGAAACTCTCCAGCGCGTCACCGATCGGCGGCCAGATCCACAGGCACACCGCCGCGAACACGATCGCCGCGAACGCCATGATGATCGGCACCAGCCGACGGCCGTTGAAGAAACCCAGCCAGTCCACCAGCCTCGTACGGTGATAGCGCGCCCAGAAGAACGCCGCCATCAGCCCCACCACGATGCCCCCGAACACCCCCGGATTCTGGTACGTGAACGCGATCACCGACCCGCCCGTCACCTGACAGCCCGTGGCAACCGGCTTCGACCCCTGCGCACAGTCCTGCGGGAACTGACGCAGCACGTTGTAGTAGACGAGGAAACCCGCGACCGCCGCGAGCGCGGTCGACCCGTCGGACTTCTTCGCCATACCGATGGCCACGCCCACACAGAACAGAAGGGGAAGCCCGAGAGAGCCGTCGAGCAGCGCGCCGCCCGCTCCCACCATCACCTTGGAGACGTCGGTCCAACCCAGCCCGTCGTCCCCGAACACGTCCGGCTGCCCGAGCCGGTTCAGGATGCCCGCCGCCGGCAGGACCGCGATGGGGAGCTGAAGACTGCGGCCCATCTTCTGCAAGCCCTGGAACAAGGCGTTCCAGCGTTGGCGTGCGGGACTGACCGCGGCGTCGGCGCTCATCGGACTCCTCCCGCAGGGGCCGGGTTTGGCGACCGTCCCGCAGGTGGTGTAGACCAGTTGGCGGACGGTTCCGCTGTCGTGAACGCCATCATTCGGCACCCACGACACGACCGCTCGCAAAGATGGGCCAACTGTGGGTTACTGCGACAAAGCGGTTCGGATCAGGGAGAAGGAACATGGCCACCAAGGCTGAGAAGATCGTTGCCGGGCTCGGCGGCATCGACAACATCGAAGAGGTCGAAGGCTGCATCACCCGGCTCCGCACCGAAGTCGCCGACGCCAGCCTCGTCGACGACGCCGCCCTCAAGGCCGCCGGCGCCCACGGCGTCGTCAAGATGGGCACCGCCATCCAGGTCGTCATCGGCACCGACGCCGACCCCATCGCCGCCGAGATCGAAGACATGATGTGACCACCTGACGCGAGGCACGCCGCCTCACCCGGAAGTCACCCGGAAGTCACCCGGAAGTCACCCAGAAGTCACCAGGAGGGGCCCCTACCCACCGCGGGAGGGGCCCCTCCGCATGTGACGCTAGGCTCAACGCCATGTCTCGAATCGACGGCCGCACCCCCGAACAGCTCCGCCCCGTCACCATCGAACGCGGCTGGAGCAAGCACGCCGAGGGCTCCGTCCTCGTCTCCTTCGGCGACACGAAGGTCTTCTGCACCGCCTCCGTCACCGAAGGCGTCCCCCGCTGGCGCAAGGGCAGCGGCGAAGGCTGGGTCACCGCGGAGTACTCCATGCTGCCCCGCGCCACCAACACCCGCGGCGACCGCGAATCCGTCCGCGGCAAGATCGGCGGCCGCACCCACGAGATCAGCCGCCTCATCGGCCGCTCCCTGCGCGCGGTCATCGACTTCAAGGCACTCGGCGAGAACACGATCGTCCTCGACTGCGACGTCCTCCAGGCCGACGGCGGCACCCGCACCGCCGCCATCACCGGCGCGTACGTCGCCCTCGCCGACGCCATCACCTGGGCCAAGGGCAGGAAACTCGTCAAGGCCGGCCGCCAGCCCCTCACCGGCACCGTCTCCGCCGTCTCCGTCGGCATCGTCGGCGGCGTACCCCTCCTCGACCTCTGCTACGAAGAAGACGTCCGCGCCGAAACCGACATGAACGTCGTCTGCACCGGCGACGGCCGCTTCGTCGAGGTCCAAGGCACCGCCGAGGCCGAACCCTTCGCCCGCGACGAACTCAACTCCCTCCTCGACCTGGCCGTTTCCGGCTGCGGAGAACTGGCTGTCGTGCAGCGCGCGGCACTTGATACCGTCCTCGAAAAGTAAAAGGGACACCAAGCGGGCCGGCCCGCGCGGGCAACCGCACCCCCGACCTCCGCGTCCCTACGAATACGGACGTCCGGGCGCACGGCACACCATCGTGCGCCCGACATCGCAACGGGGGCCCTCAGGGCCTGACAAGGGGAGGGAACCACCCATGGGCGCGAGCCGACGACGCAGAGGTCGCCATACCGCCATCGCCGCCGCCATGGCGGCCGTGGCACTCACCACCGGCCTCACCACCGGCTGCGACGCCGTCAACAAGGCCCTCGACTGCGTGCAGACCGCCGACACCATCGCCGACAGCGTCACCGACCTCCAGCAGGCCGTGGAAAACGCCGCGAACGACCCCACACAGACCGACGAGTCCCTCGCCACCATCGACAGCAACCTCGACAAGATCGGCGACAAGACCGACAACGCCGACGTCAACAAAGCGGTCGACGACCTCCGCAAGGCCGTGGACAACGTCCGCACCGCCGTCGACAACGGCGACAACACCCCCGACCTCAGCCCCGTCACCGACGCGGCCGGCGAACTGACGAAGGTCTGCACACCGTAAGAGCGACCGGACGGGGCGTAGGGGCGACCGGACAGGCGTAGGGGCGACCGGACGAGGCACACGAGGGACTGGACGGCGCGTAAGGGTGACCGGACGGGGCCCGGGATACTGGTGCGCATGACCCGCCTGATCCTCGCCACCCGCAACGCTGGAAAGATCACCGAACTGAGGTCGATCCTCGCCGACGCAGGCCTGCCCCACGACCTCGTCGGCGCGGACGCCTACCCCGACATCCCCGACGTCAAGGAAACCGGCGTCACCTTCGCCGAGAACGCCCTCCTCAAGGCCCACGCCCTCGCCCAGGCCACGGGCCTCCCGGCGGTCGCCGACGACTCGGGGTTGTGCGTAGACGTGCTGAACGGCGCCCCGGGCATCTTCTCCGCCCGCTGGGCAGGCCGCCACGGCGACGACCAGGCCAACCTGGACCTGCTCCTCGCCCAGCTCTCCGACATCGCCGACGACCACCGCGGCGCCCACTTCGCCTGCGCAGCGGCACTCGCCCTCCCGGACGGCACGGAGCGGGTGGTCGAGGGCCAGCTGCGCGGGGTACTACGCCACACCCCGGCCGGCACGAACGGCTTCGGCTACGACCCGATCCTCCAGCCGGAGGGCGAGACCCGGACGTGCGCGGAGCTGAGCGCGGCGGAGAAGAACGCGATCAGCCATCGGGGGAAGGCGTTTCGGGGGTTGGTGCCGGTGGTGCGGGAGTTGTTGGGCTGACTTCACGAGAAAGGCCCCGCACCTTTGAATCGAAGGTGCGGGGCCTCTTTTCCCTGTGGGCCCGGTGGGACTCGAACCCACGACACACCGGACCTAAACCGGCGCCCTCTTGGCCAGCTGGGGTACGGACCCAGGTCGCCTACTTTACTGTGCCCGGTTCGGTCGTCGTACAGCGATGTCGATGTCGATGCGGCTGCGCTTTGAGAAGGTGCTTGTCTGACTGTGGCATGACGGGCATAGGTACCTCAGGTTCTCCAGGCGGTTGTCCAGCCGGTCGCCATTGACGTGATCGATCTCCAGAACGAGCCGCCTGCCCTGCCATGTGTCTCCGATGCCGCATGCATCGCAGACATGCGTTACGCCGAGGTCGTCAAGAGCCCGCCTGAGCATGACTGTCTTGATGCGAGGGCATCCGGGAGCGAGTCGCACCAAGATCTCGGCTGCTGGTTTGCGGTTCGGGGAGCGGGTACCGCGATAGTGCCCCTGCCCCGTGAAGTGGGCGGTGGACAGGCCATGGGCTTCGATGCTGCGCTTTACGAGCGCCCGGCCTGTACCGCTGTTGCTACGGCCAAGGGCAGCGAGGACCCCGGCAATGCTCGCGGCAGCTTCGACTGCGGGCGCCACCTCCTCGAGGGGAAGAGTGGTCGGGCCATAACCGTGTCCGCTGGTGAAGTGCGAGGTGTCGATCCCGAACTTGTCCAGTTTCTTTCTGATATGGCTGTACGGGCTGTCGCGCGGAGGGAAGCCCATGTACTCCAGCATCTCCCTGATGCTGTGTGAATGGGCGGCGGCCTCTCTCAGGAGTTCTTCCGGATAGCTGCGCCGCTCGCGTTCCGGCAGAGGCTCCTCACGGAAGTGGGAAGTGTCGATGCCGTAGTGCTGGAGCCGCTTGCTGAGATAGCCGCGAGGGCCGCTTCCCATCGGCACGCCCAGCGTGCGCATCAGGTCGACCAAACTGGTGGCCTTGGCAGTTGCCCGAGCCAGCAGGTCACGCGTGAACTTCGGATTGCTCATACGGACGCCCTCCGCCTGCGGCCTCGGTATGTGTCCGTCACGGCATGGCAGTTGGGGCAGAGCGGCTGTAGGTTCTCCGGCCGGTTGTCCCACCAGTCGCCATTGATGTGATCGACCTCCAACCGCAGGGGTTTTTCGTTCCACTCGGGCCCCGTGCCGCACATCACGCAGGCTTCTCGGACTCCGCTGCGGACCAGATGCCGAAGCAGCCGGCTCCCGGGGATTCTGCCGTCCTGCGGTGACCCGAGGGTCAGAGGATTGCCTCGTGAACCCTTCGGCCCGCCTCGTCGCACCACGAAGTGGGACGTGTCGATGCCCAGTGTCGCGACACGGCGGCTGATGTGCGTGTGGTTGCCGCCCACCGGACTGATGCCCAGGCGGCGGACCACTTCCTTGATGCTGGTCGAGACGGCCACGATCTCCCTGAGCGTCGCATCGCTGTGGCGCGTCCACCTGGCAGGGAAGTGGGAGACGTCTACTCCCGCCTCCGCCATCTTTTGACGTAGATAGCGTCTGCTGCCCGGTGTGGGCGTTCCGCCGCACCACCGCACGGCGTCGTCCCAGTTGGCTGTCGCGCGTGCCGCCTCTTCGAGTAGCTCGCGGGTGTACCTGGCCCCCACTGTTCCCCTCCGTCCCCGGCCACCCGTTCGTGGCCCGCACGGAGTAACGAACCGCTTATCGGACAGTCACGCCCGAAACGCAAAACGGCCCGCACCGGGTCACCCCGGTGCGAGCCGCTCGCTCGGCAGGAAGCTGGAGCTGCCCTCAGATACCCAGATCCTTGATGATCTTTGCCACGTGGCCCGTGGCCCGGACGTTGTACAGCGCTCGCTCGACCTTGCCGTCCTCGTCCACGATCACCGTGGAGCGGATGACGCCCATGTACGTCTTGCCGTAGTTCTTCTTCTCGCCGAAGGCGCCGTACGCGTCGAGGACCTTCTTGTCGGGGTCGGCCAGGAGCTTGACCTTCAGGGACTCCTTCTCGCGGAACTTCGCCAGTTTCTCGGGCGCGTCGGGCGAGATGCCGATGACGTCGTAGCCGGCACCGGCCAGCAGGTCCAGGTTGTCGGTGAAGTCGCAGGCCTGCTTGGTGCAGCCGGGGGTCAGGGCGGCCGGGTAGAAGTAGACGATCACCTTGCGGCCCTTGTGGTCGGCCAGTGACACCTCGTTGCCGTCGGCGTCGGGCAGGGTGAAGGCGGGGGCGGTGTCCCCGGGCTGGAGTCGCTCGCTCATCGGTCTAGCGTAACCGGGGGTCCTGACAGTGCGGCGCGCTGTGAAGCTGACAGACTGTCCGGAACAACGCATCAGCAGACTTCGGAGGCCGTACGGTGGCGGACACGTCGGACACCAGAACCCCGGCGCAGATCGAGGCGGACATCAAGCGCCGCCGCGAGACGCTGGCCGAGACTCTCGACGAGATCGGTGTGCGGGTGCACCCGAAGACCATCGTCGGTGATGCCAAGGCCAAGGTCGCATCCAACATCGATCACACGCTCGGGCGCGCGTACGTCGGTGTCAATCGGGTCGTGAGTAACGTGCAGGCGCAGTTCGTAGACGAGGAGGGGGCGCCGCGGGTCGAGCGGATCGTGCCGGTCGCGCTCGTCGTCGTCGGGCTGGTGGGCCTGCTCGCCCTCGGGACGAAGCGCCGCAAGGGCTGATTGAACGGGCGACCCACCCGCGTACGGATTCGCTTCAGGCAGGTAGGTTCAGAGGTGTGAGCGCCAACAGACACGAGCACAGCCCCCATCACGACAAGCTGCCCATCCGGATGCTGCACGATCGCGTACTCGTGCGGCAGGACACCGCCGAGGGTGAGCGGCGTTCCGGTGGCGGCATCCTGATTCCCGCCACGGCTGCCGTGGGCCGTCGGCTGGCCTGGGCCGAGGTTGTCGCGGTGGGTCAGAACGTACGGACCGTGGAGCCGGGCGACCGCGTTCTGTACGACCCGGAGGACCGTGCCGAGGTCGAGGTGCGGGGTGTTCCCTATGTGCTCATGCGTGAGCGGGACCTGCACGCCGTGGCGGCGGACCGGTTCGAGGGGTCGGAAGACTCGACCGGGTTGTACCTCTGAATCTGCGGCTCCATAGGGCTGGTGACCATCGTCACCAGCCCTATTTCTCTTTCCTTGCTACGTTTGGAAGGAAGCCCGACGAGACGCGCCGTACCGGGATGCAGGACAGCGGTATCAGGAAAAGACGACGCACCCGAAAGAGTCCGTACGTCTCGGAGGTGCTCGTCATGGCCTGGGTTCTGCTTGTCGTCGCCGGTCTGCTCGAAGTCGCGTGGTCGGTCGGTATGAAGTACACCGACGGTTTCACCCGTCTGGTCCCCAGTCTTCTCACCGGTTCCGGCATCGTCGCCAGCATGGTGCTGCTGTCGTACGCCGCGAAGTCGCTGCCCATCGGTACTGCCTACGGCGTGTGGGTGGGGATCGGGGCGGCCGGTGCGGCGGTGGTCGGGATGGTGGTGCTGGGGGAGCCGGCGACTGCCGCCCGGGTCTTCTTCGTGGGGCTGCTGCTGGTCGCCGTGGTGGGGCTGAAGGCGACCTCCGGTCACTGACCGGCCCCGGTCGGGTCGGCCTGTCCCGGTCGGTTCGCCCGTCCCGCTCAGCCTCTGTTCGGTCAGCCGCCGCCCAGGCCCGATGACGTCCCGTCGGTGGCGGTGCCGCCGCCGTTGTCGCCCATGGACGTACCGCCCCAGTCGTCACCCGTCGACGTGCCGCCGTCCGAGGGGGCCGCGGTGGCACCCGCGCCGCTGCCGTCACCGGCGTCGCCGTTCGCGTCGTCTTCGGTGCTGCCGGTGCTGGGTTCGCCGGTGCCGTCGTCGTCGTCCCTCCCGTCGCCGGTGCCCTGGTCCCCGTCGTCGCTGCTGCCGTCGTGGTCGCCGTGGTCGTCGTCATCGTCGTCGGAATGGGACGGCCCGCGGGAGGGCGGCGCGGTCACGTCGGCGCCGGGCTGGAGCTGGAGGCTGAAGTAGGTGACGGGTTCGTTCTTGAGGGCCTTCCTGGTGTACTGCGACCAGATCTCGGCGGGGGCGCCGCCACCGTTGATACGGGCCAGGCCCATCGCGCCGTAGAGGGACTTGTGCTTGGCGGTGACCGGGTCCTGGCCCATGACCGAGACGACGGTGGCGAGGTCGGGGGTGTAGCCGGCGAACCAGGCGGCGGTGTCCTCCTCGGCGGTGCCGGTCTTGCCCGCGACGGACCGGCCGGTGCCCTGGGCGGCGGTGGCGGTGCCGCTCTCGACGACGCTGCGCAGCACCGATGTCGTGGTGTCGGCGGCCTCGCGGCTGATGGCCTGCTCGGTCTTGCGGCCGGGCAGCTCGACGTCCTCGGTGCTGTCCTTGGTGACCTTCTCGACCAGGGTGTACGGGATGTGCTCGCCGTGGTTGGCGATCGTCGCGTACGCCTCGGCCATGTCGAGGACGCTGGCGGTGGCGGTGCCCAGGGCGATGGACGGGTAGGGCTGGAGGTCGTTGGTGTCCGCAGGGATGCCAAGGTCGACGGCGGTCTGCTTCACCTTGTCGGGGCCGACGTCGACGGCCATCTGGGCGTACACGGCGTTCACCGACAGGTCGGTCGCCTTGCGTACCGTGATCTGGCCGTAGGACTTGGTGTCCTCGTTCTCCGGGGCGTACCGGGCGCCGCTCCAGCCCTGGACCGCACGTTCGTTGGTGCCGTCGTAGTAGGTGTTCGGGTCGATTGTGCGGCCGTCCTGGGTGGTGGAGCCGTTCTGCACGGCCGCGGCGAACACGAAGGGCTTGAAGGCGGAGCCGACCTGGAAGTCACCGCGGGTGGCGCCGTTGGTGTACTGCTTCACGTAGTCGATGCCGCCGTACATGGCGACGACCTTGCCGGTCCTGGGGTCGATGGAGGCGCCGCCCGCGCGGACGTAGCCGTCGACGTCGCGGCCGTCGTCGAGGTTGGACATCACCTTGTCGTCGACGGCCTCGACGAAGGCGTCCTCCTTGTCCTTGTCCAGGGTGGTGGTGATGCGGTAGCCGCCGCCCTCCAGTTCGTCGGCGTCCACGATGTCGTTGTTGATGAGGTAGTTCTTGACGGCCTCGACGACATAGCCGCGCTGTCCGGACAGCCCGGTGGAGAGGGTCTGCTCCTTGGGCATGGGGAACGTCATGGTGGCCCGCTCGCTCTGGGGGAGCCAGCCTTCCTTGACCATGCCGTCGAGGACGTAGTTCCAGCGGGCGACGGCCTTGGTCTTGTTCTCGGGGTGGGCGACGACGTCGTACTCGCTGGGCGCGTTGACGAGCGCGGCGAGGTAGGCGGCGCGGGCCGGGTCGAGGTCGGTGGCGTCCCTGCCGTAGTAGGCCTGGGCGGCGGACTGGATGCCGTAGGCGTTGCGGCCGAAGTAGCTGGTGTTGAGGTAGCCCTCGAGGATCTCGTCCTTGGACTTGGTGCGGTCCAGTTTGATCGCGATGAAGAACTCCTTCACCTTTCGGGTGACGGTCTGTTCCTGTCCGAGGTAGTAGTTCTTCACGTACTGCTGGGTGATCGTGGAGCCGGACTGCTTGCCCTTGCCGGTGACGGTGTTCCAGCCGCCGCGGATCATCGCCTTGATGTCGATCGCGGACTCGGTGTAGAAGTCGCGGTCCTCGGCGGCGAGCACGGCGTGCTGGGCGTCCTTCGAGATCTGGGCGAGGGTGACGCTCTCCCGGTTGACGTCTCCGTCGCGGGCGAGCTGGCTGCCGTCGGAGTAGAGGTAGACGTTGGACTGCTTCATGGCGACGGCGTTGGCCGCCGGGATCTTCACCAGTGAGTAGCCGAGGAAGAACAGCCCGATGATCAGCAGGACACCGACGATGACGGTGCCGAGCACCATCCGCCAGGTCGGCAGGAACCGGCGCCAGCCGGTGCGTCTGGGCCGCTGGGTCTTTCCGGCGTTCTCGCCGGATGCAGCCTCGGGCTCTCTCGGTGCCCAGCCCTCATTCGGCGGCTGCGGCTGCGGCTCGTCGCTCATGTGTTGCACGGACTCCTGTTTCGCGTCGTACGTTCCCGTACGCCCTCGTACGCCTTCTGTGCCCTCTGTTGAAGACTTTCGCACCAAGCGTTCCGTTCCCAGCAATCGGCACGCGTTGCGCCCGGAAAATGCGTGGTGTGCCGGGTCGGCCGCGGACTAGGCTCCTGCGCTTCGGTGTCTGACGGGCGAGGAGGAAGTTTCCGTGGGTTCGGCGCGGTTGTACGCGGCCGTCGGGGCGGGGGGTTTCAGACGGTACGCGACGTATCGGGCGGCCACCGCCGCGGGGGTGTTCACCAACACGGTTTTCGGCCTGATCCTCGTCTACACGTATCTGGCGCTGTGGGACGAGAGGCCGCATCTCGGGGGGTATGACCAGGGGCAGGCGGTGACGTACGTGTGGCTCGGGCAGTGCCTGTACGCGACGCTCGCCATTCAGGGTGGCGGTTTCGAGAAGGACCTGATGGCCCGCATCCGTACGGGTGAGATCGCTGTCGACCTGTACCGGCCGGCCGACCTCCAAATGTGGTGGCTGGCGAGCGATTTGGGGCGGGCGTTGTTCCAGATGCTGGGGCGGGGCGTGATCCCGTTCGTGTTCGGTGCGCTGTTCTTCCCGATGGCGCTGCCGACGGATGTCACCGCCTGGGTGGCGTTCCTGGTCGCGCTCCTGCTGGCGATGGTCGTCAGCTTCGGCATCCGCTATCTGGCGGCCCTGACCACGTTCTGGCTCATGGACGGCATGGGCGTCTCCCAGACCGTGATGGTCCTGGGGATCTTCTGCTCGGGCATGGCCCTGCCGCTGAACGCTTTCCCGGGCGCGCTCGGCGATGTCGTGCGGGTGCTGCCGTGGGCGGCGCAGCTTCAGATGCCGGCGGATGTGCTGATGGGGGAGACCGACCCGCTGGGGGCGTACGCCTTCCAGGCGGTGTGGGCGGTGGTGCTGCTGGCGGCGGGGCGGCTGGTGCAGTCGGCGGCGACGCGGCGGGTGGTGGTGCAGGGTGGCTGAGATCTTCGAGGGGACCTCCAAGGCGTCCGGAGCGTCCGGAGCGTCCAGGGCGTCCAGGGTGTCCGGAGTGGGAGAGGGGCTGCGGGCCTATCGGCTGATCGCCGGGATGTGGGTCCGGTCGACCATGACCTATCGCGCCTCCTTCGCCCTCACGGCGTTCGGCAACCTGGTGGTGACGGGGCTGGACTTCGTCGCGATCCTGCTGATGTTCGCGCAGGTCGACTCGCTCGGCGGCTGGACGCTGCCCGAGGTCGTCTTCCTCTACGGCCTGTCCGCCACGTCGTTCGGTGTCGCCGACCTGGTGCTGGGCTCCATGGATGTGTTGGGCACCCGGATCCGCGACGGCTCCTTCGACACGATGCTCGTACGGCCCGTCCCGGTGCTCGCCCAGATCGGCGCGGACCACTTCGCGCTGCGCCGCCTGGGCCGGATCACGCAGGGCGTGCTGGTGCTGGGCTGGGGGCTGGTGGCCGTCGACGTCGACTGGACCGCGCCGAAGGTGCTGCTGGTGCCGGTGATGCTGGTCAGCGGCGCGGCGATCTTCTGCGCGCTGTTCGTGGCCGGGGCGGCCTTCCAGTTCCTGGCGCAGGACGCCGCCGAGGTGCAGAACGCGTTCACGTACGGCGGCAACCTCATGCTGCAGTATCCGCCGACGGTGTTCGGGAAGGACCTGGTGCGCGGGGCGACGTTCATGCTGCCGCTGGCCTTCGTCAACTGGGTGCCGGCCTCCTATGTGTTGGGGCGGCCGTACCCGCTGGATCTGCCTCCGTGGGCGGCCTTCGCGCCGCCGTTGGTGGCGGCGGGGTGCTGTGCGCTGGCGGGGCTGGCGTGGCGGGCGGGGCTCGGGTCGTATCGGAGTACAGGGAGTTAGCGGGCAGTGGACAGCGACAGTGACTTCATCGAACTCGACCGCGTCGAGAAGGTCTTCGACGTGCGCAGGAAGACCGGGTTCCTCCGGCGGGAGCGGCGGGAGGTGCGGGCCGTCGACTCCCTCTCCTTCCGCGTGGCGCGCGGCGAGATGGTCGGGTACATCGGGCCGAACGGCGCCGGCAAGTCGACGACCATCAAGATGCTGACGGGCATTCTCACCCCGTCCGGCGGCCGGCTGCGGGTCGCCGGCATCGACCCGTCGCGGGAGCGCACGCGGCTCGCGCACCGTATCGGGGTGGTGTTCGGGCAGCGTACGACGTTGTGGTGGGACCTGCCGCTGATCGACTCGTACAAGCTGATGCACCGCATGTACCGGATCCCGGACGCCCGCTACCGCGAGAACCTCGACCGTTGCGTCGAACTCCTCGAACTGGGCGAGCTGTTGGACGTTCCGGTGCGGCAGCTGTCGCTGGGGCAGCGGATGCGCGGCGACATCGCGGCGGCGCTGCTGCACGACCCCGAGGTGCTCTATCTCGACGAGCCGACGATCGGTCTGGACGTCATCTCCAAGGCCAGGGTGCGGGAGTTCCTGCGGGAGTTGAACGCCGAGCGCGGTACGACGGTGCTGCTGACCACGCACGATCTCCAGGACATCGAGCAGTTGTGCTCGCGGGTGATGGTCATCGACCACGGGCGTCTGATGTACGACGGTCCGCTGGCGGGGCTGCACGAGGTGGGGGAGAGCGAGCGGACGCTGGTGGTGGACCTGGAGCGGGAGCTGCCGCCGATCGAGGCGGTCGGGGCGCGGGTGGTGAGGGTGGAGGGGCCGCGGCAGTGGCTGGCCTTCCCGGCGTCGGAGTCGGCGGCACCGCTGGTGGCGCGGATCGCGGCGGAGTACCCGCTGGTCGACCTGTCGGTGCGGGAGCCGGACATCGAGGCGGTGATCGCGAAAATGTACGCGGAGAAGGCCACCGCATAGTGCCGGGGGCCGGGAACTCGTAGGCTGCTGTGTATGACCGACGATGCCCCGGAGCTGCGTGCCTCCGACGCCGATCGTGAGCGAGTCGCCGAGGTCCTGCGGGACGCCGTCGCGGAGGGCCGGCTCGACATGGAGGAGTTCGAGGAGCGGCTGGAGTCGACGTACAAGGCGCGGACGTACGGCGAACTCGCCCCGATCACCCGGGACCTGCCGGTCGCGGGTGTCACGCCGCCCCCCGTGTCCCTGACCAAGGAGCCTGCGGGCGACGGGAGTTGGGCGCGCCGGATCGTCGGTGGCGAGGGTTCGTCGACGTGGGCCGTCGCCGTGATGTCCGGGTTCCAGCGCAAGGGGCGCTGGACGGTGCCGAAGCGGTTCAACTGCTTCGCCTTCTGGGGCGGCGGGGAGCTCGACCTGCGCGAGGCGAACTTCGCCGACCGCGAGGTGGAGATCAACTGCGTCGCGATCATGGGCGGGATGAACATCGTCGTGCCGCCGGGCGTCGAGGTCGTCGTACGCGGCATCGGCATCATGGGCGGCTTCGACCACCGCGAGGCGGGCGTGCAGGGGGACCCGGGGGCGCCGCGGGTGATCGTGAGCGGCTTCGCCTTCTGGGGCGGGGTCGGCATCGAACGCAAGGTGACCCGGGCCGAGCGGCTGCGCCTGAAGGAGGAGCGGCGGCAGGAGAAGCTGGACCGCAAGGCCGCGCTGAAGGACCTGCACTCGTCGTTCCGCGACGAGGTGGAGGGGGCGCACCGCAAGATGCTCGACGGCCACCGGGACCTGCTGCGGGAGCGGCACGAGGAGCGGCGGGAGCTTCAGCGGGAACGGCGGGAGGAACTGCGGGAGCGGCGGGACGCGCGGCGCGAGGAGCGGGACCGGCGTCACGAGGATTAGCAGCCTGGCACCGGCCGCTCACAGTTGTGCCGGAGCCGCCCCCGTCAGGTCGTCCAGGTCGAAGGCGTCCGCCATCGTCCGGTAGCCCTTGTCGCTGGGGTGCAGATGGTCCCCGGAGTCGTAGTAGGAGCGCAGCCTGCGCGGGTTGTACGGGTCCCGCAGCGCCTTGTCGAAGTCGACGACCGCGTCGTACACCTTCCCCGCCCGTATCTCCGCGTTGATCTCCTGCCGGACCTCCTCGCGGGCGTCGGTGTAGCGGCGATGCCCCTGGAACGGCATCAGCGTCGCGCCGACGACCTTGATTCCCCGCGCGTGGGCCTGCCGCACCAGCGTGCGCAGGCCGTCGAGGATCTTCTCGGGGTCGGCGGGCCGCTCGCTGCGCAGTATGTCGTTGACGCCGAGGTCGATGACGACGACCTTGACGTTCGTGCGGTCCAGCACGTCCCGGCCGAAGCGGTTCAGGCCGCTGGCGTTGTCGGCGGGGCGGCCCGGCCCGCCGGTGAGGACGCGGTTGCCGCTGATGCCCTGGTTGACGACGCTGTAGCGCGGCACGTCCGCGCCGGACTCGACGGCCGTACGCAGGCGGTCCGAAAGAACGTCCGTCCAGCGGTGGTTGGCGTCCTTGGTGGAGGTGACGCCGTCGGTCAGCGAGTCGCCGAGGGCGACGACGGTGCCGTCGGACTCGTTGCTCAGCACGTCCAGGGCGGTCAGGTAGCGCCAGTGGTCGCTCTGCTCGTCGTACGCCGTCCCCGTCACGTCCTCCGTACGGTCGCCGTCGGCGACGTAGCTGATCTGGCGGGCGTCACGGTGGTAGGTGACCGGGCCGGACGCGGTGGGGGAGTACGTGGTGACCAGGATGTCGCTGTCGTGCGGGACGAGCAGGGGCACGGCGTCGCTGACCGCCTGCTCGCCCGCCGGTATGACGACGGAGGTGGCGCCGGCGAAGGTGAGCCGCCGCATGGTGCCGGTGGCCGCGTCGGCGCCGGTGGCGGTGTCGGCGGTGGCCGCGACGGCGATCGAGGCGTGCGTGACGGTCAGCGGCTGGGTGCCGTAGAGGTTGGACAGTGTGATCCGGGCACTCGTACCTCCGACGGCCGTGTGCACGACGTTGCGCACGGAGCGGCCCGCCATGCCGTTCGTCTCGGTGTCCGGCTCGGCTCCCGACGGGGAGGTGGACCAGGCGCCGACCCAGACGCCGGTCGAGGCGGGGGCGGCGGAATGGTGCGGGGCACCCGCACGAACGGAGGCGAGGCCGTTCTTCGCGTCGGCGTCGCCGTCGTCGGCCGCCACACCCACGTAGATGGCGGCGGAAAGGACCACGATCAGGGCGGTGATCGCGGACAGCAGAGCGCAACCGTGACGCCTGGTCATGCGGTGCGGGTCTCCTCGGGCATGGGGAGCCCGAGGCTCCGTTGTGATCATCTCATGATGCGTCATGAGGTCGAGCCCGTGCCTGGGCCCCCCTCAGGAGCAGACGCCGGGAACTCTTGTTCCGTTCCAGGAGTCGGTCACTAAGGGGCGAGGAAGGGACAATGTGTGCGAGGGGTCATGAACGGGTGGAGTGGATGAGCGTTACGAATACGGATGAACTTGACGAAATGACCGCCGAGGCGTCGCGTGCCGCAGGCCGGCGCACGATGACCACCTTCAGCGCCGCCGACGAGGAGAAGCAGCGCGGGGTGCGGAGGATGAAACTCACCGCGGCCGGTCTGCTGCTCTTCGTGGCCGTCGTGTACGTCCTCGCCACCTGGGCCGGGCACTCCGGCGCCGGCACCTGGACGGCGTACGTCGCCGCGGCCGCCGAGGCCGGCATGGTCGGCGCCCTCGCCGACTGGTTCGCGGTCACCGCCCTCTTCCGTCACCCCCTCGGCCTGCCCATCCCGCACACCGCGATCATCCCCAACAAGAAGGACCAGCTGGGCGTCTCCCTGGGCGAGTTCGTCGGCGAGAACTTCCTCTCCGAGGACGTCGTACGGCAGCGGCTGCGCGCCGTCGGCATCGGCAGCCGCCTCGGCGCCTGGCTGGCGGAGCCCGAGCACGCCGACCGGGTCACGGCGGAGCTGGCCACCGCCCTGCGCGGTGCGCTGACCGTCCTGCGCGACTCCGACGTCCAGGCGGTGGTCGGCGAGGCGATCACCCGCCGCGCCGACGCCCAGGAGATCGCCCCCGGCATAGGCAAGACGCTGGAGAGGATCGTCGCCGACGGCGGCCACAACCGGGTCGTCGACCTGGTCGTGGCCAAGGCGCACGACTGGCTCGTCCTGCACGGCGACTCCGTGATGGACGCCGTGCAGGGCGGCGCGCCCGGCTGGACCCCGCGCTTCGTCGACAAGAAGGTCGGCGAACGCGTCTACAAGGAGCTGGTGCGGTTCTGCGCGGAGATGCGTGACATGCCGTCCCACCCGGCCCGCGGTGCCCTCGACCGCTTCCTCACCGACTTCGCCTCCGACCTGCAGTCCGACACCGACACGCGCGCGCGGATCGAGCGGCTCAAGGGCGAGGTGCTGGGCCGCGGCGAGGTCCAGGACCTCATCGCGTCCGTCTGGACGGCCGTACGGTCCATGATCGTGTCGGCGGCGGAGGACGAGCGCAGCGAGCTGCGGCTGCGCGTACGGGCCTCGCTGCTGTCGCTGGGGGCCCGGATGGCCACCGAGCCGAAGGTCCAGGAGAAGGTCGACAGCTGGGTGGAGGGCGCGGCGGTGCACGTCGTGACGACGTACCGCAAGGAGATCACCTCCCTGATCACGGACACCGTGGCCAGCTGGGACGCCGGGCACACGACGAAGAAGATCGAGGCGCACATCGGCCGTGACCTGCAGTTCATCCGGATCAACGGCACGGTGGTGGGTTCGCTGGCGGGCTTGCTGATCTATGTGGTGTCGCGGGCGCTGGGGGCTTGAGGCTTGAGGGGTCCGCCTGAGGGACCTCGGTCACCACCTCGGTCGCCATGGCTTGAGATCCCTGGTCGAGGGCACCCGATCCGGGTTCCGCCCGACGAGGAGGGAGCCCATGGCCACCGCGCAAGCCGGAACCGGCCGCACCATCACCACCAGCATTCCCGCCCGCCTGGACCGTCTCCCGTGGTCGCGCTGGCACTGGACCATCGTCATCGGTCTGGGCACCGTGTGGATCCTGGACGGCCTCGAGGTCACGGTCGTCGGCAACATCGCCGGCCGTCTGTCGGAGCCCGGCAGCGGACTGCCGATCACCTCCGGACAGGTCACCGGCATCGCGGCCGCGCTGTACGTCGCCGGAGCCTGCTCCGGAGCCCTGTTCTGGGGCCGCCTCACCGACCGGTACGGCCGCAAGAAACTGTTCATGATCACCCTCGCGGTCTATCTGGCCGCCACCGCCCTGACCGCCCTCTCCTTCAGCACCTGGTGGTTCTTCCTCTTCCGTTTCCTCACCGGCTTCGGCATCGGCGGTGAGTACGCGGCCATCAACTCCGCGATCGACGAGCTGATCCCGGCCTACTACCGGGGCCGCGTCGACCTCGTCATCAACGGCAGCTTCTGGATCGGCGCGGTCGGCGGCTCGCTGCTGTCGATCGTCGCGCTGAACACGGCCGTCCTGCCCAAGGACGTCGGCTGGCGGCTGACCTTCGCACTCGGCGTCGTCCTCGGCCTGGTCATCCTCCTCGTACGGCGCAACGTCCCCGAGAGTCCACGCTGGCTGCTGATCCACGGCCGCGACCGTGAGGCGGAGGAGATCGTCACCTCCATCGAACAAAAGGTCGAGGCGGAGAAGGGCAAGCCGCTCGCCGAACCCGAGAGCGCGCTGGTCATCCACCAGCGCGCGAGCACGAGCTTCCGTGAGATCGCCCGCACGGTGTTCTCCGACTACCGCCGCCGTGCCGTACTCGGCTTCTCCCTCTTCGTCGGCCAGGCCTTCCTCTACAACGCGATCACCTTCGGCTTCGGCGCGATCCTGACCAAGTTCTACGACGTCCCGACCGGCCACACCGGCTACTACTTCGCCGTCATCGCGATCGGCAACTTCTTCGGCCCGCTGCTGCTCGGCAAGCTCTTCGACACCGTCGGCCGCCGGGTGATGATCTCGTCGACCTATCTGCTGTCCGGACTGCTCCTCTTCGGCACGGCCTGGCTGTTCTCCCGCGGCTCCCTCTCCGCCGGAACGCTCACGGCGTGCTGGTGCGTGGTGCTGTTCTTCGCCTCGGCGGGCGCGTCCAGCGCCTACCTCACGGTCTCCGAGATCTTCCCGATGGAGACCCGCGCGATGTCCATCGCCTTCTTCTACGCCCTCGGCACCGCGGCCGGCGGCATCAGCGGCCCGCTGATCTTCGCCGACCTCACCGAAACCGGCGTGGTCGGCGACACGGCCCTCGCCTTCCAGATCGGCGCCGGCCTGATGTGCGCGGCCGGCCTCGTCGCCGCGTTCCTCGCGGTGAACGCGGAACGCCGCTCGCTGGAGGACATCGCGAAGCCACTGTCGGCAGCGGAGTCCCCGGCTTCTGCGGCGCCGACCACGGCGGGGAAGAGGACGAGGGGGTCGGGGGCGGCGCCGGCGTAGGGCCCGGCGCCTGCACCGGGCCCCGCGGACGGCCACTGTGACCCCACCGCTCCACACAGCCGCTACGACTACGACCGCTACGACTGCGACCGCTACGACTACGACTACGCCCCGGTCGTAGACCCCGGCCGGACGATCATCAGGACCGTCACCGTGGCCCACAGCAGGTTGAATATCCCGGTGAACATGGCCAGCCGTACGGTCGCCTCACGCGTCCCCCGCCCCTCGGCGAGCGCTTCCTGCCGGGGCAGCACCAGCGCGGCGAGGACGAGCGCCGCCAGCGCGGTCAGCGCGATGGACACGATCAGCCAGGCGTCACCCAGCACGCCCATGTTGCTCGCCGTCGCGAACCCGAAGACGGGGACGACGACGCCGATGACGGCGTACACCCGGCAGATGCGGTGCAGCAGCTGTACGGTCCCGGTCGCCCGGGCGTCGTCGGGCTCGGCCAGGGCGCGCCTGGCGGCGGGCGGGAACATGCTGGTAGCGACGGTGACGGGCCCGATCGCGACGATCGCGGCGAGGACGTGGACGGCGAGGAGGAACTTGGTCACGGGCCGACGGTAGGCGGCGCGCGGATCTTGCAGAAGTGGCAGGAGTGCCAGAGGGCGACGGATTCTCGCCAGGAGCTGCTGTAGGGCGCCGACGCGACTGGCTTGCGCGACGGGCTGTGCGTGGCCACGGGTGGGCCCGGTTGGCTGTAATCCGTCGTACCCGTACGCTCTTGCCATGCACACCGTGGCCGTACTGGCACTGGACGGGGTCATCCCGTTCGACCTCTCCGCCCCGATCGACGCCTTCGGCTGGGCCCGGCTGCCGGACGGCCGGGAGGCGTACCGGGTGCGGGTCTGCTCGGTGTCCGAAGAGGTGAGCGCGGGGGCGTTCACGGTGCGGGCGCCGTACGGCCTCGAGGCGCTGGCCGAGGCGGACACGATCGTCCTGCCCGGCGTGGAGGAGCCGCCGGACCAGCTGCCGCCGGGCGTCGCGGAGGCCCTGTGCGCGGCCGCGGCGAACGGCACGCGCATCGCCTCGATCTGCGTCGGCGCCTTCCTCTTCGCCGCCACGGGCCTGCTGGACGGCCTGCGCGCGACGACCCACTGGATCGCGGCGCGCGACCTGGCCGAGCGGTACCCGAAGGTGACGGTCGACCCCAACGTCCTCTACGTCGACAACGGCCAGTTCCTCACCTCGGCGGGCGCGGCCGCGGCCATGGACATGTGCCTGCACATGATCCGCAGGGACTACGGCTCGGCCGTCGCCGCGCAGGCCTCCCGCATGTGCGTCATGCCGCTGGAACGGGAGGGCGGCCAGGCCCAGTTCATCGTCCAGGACCAGCCTCCCGCCCCGGCGGGCGCGACCCTGGAGCCGGTGCTGCGGTGGCTGGCGGACCACTGCGACCGCGACCTCACCCTGGACGACATCGCGACCCACGCCGGCATGAGCACCCGCACCCTCAACCGCCGCTTCCGCGAACAGACCGGCACGACGCCGCTGCAGTGGCTGCACCGGGCGCGGGTGCGGCGCGCACAGCACCTGCTGGAGACGACCGCCTACCCGGTCGAGCGGATCGCCGCCCAGGCGGGCTTCGGCTCGCCGACGGCCTTCCGGGAACGGTTCCGGCGGGTGGTGGGGACCAGCCCGCTGGGGTACCGGAGGGCGTTCAGATCGGCGCAGGAGCCGTCCCGGACGTCGTAGACCGCGCGAGCTGTCTGCGACGTGCCGGGCTGCCGCTGTTCCTGGAGTTGTTCCTACTGCTGGCGGTCGGCGACGGCCCAGGAGGCCAGGGCAACGGCCCCTGCCACCCCGAAGACGGCGGGCCAGGCGCCCACCTTCTTGGCCAGCGGGTGGGACCCGGCGAAGGCGGCGACGTACGCGGCGGTCAGCGCCCCCGCGGCCTTCCCGCCGGCCTGATCCCGCCACTGCCGGGCGGCCGCGACCCCGGCCGCGGCCAGTACGGCCCCGCCGAGCTGCCGCTTCTTGGTCCACCGGGCCACGCCGTACCCGCCGACGAGCCCACTCGCGGCGACCACTGCGCTGGGAACCTTCGCCATGACTACCTCCTCATTGATCACCCGAGGCTAACTCTCGGGCGGAGCCGTCCCCCAAACTTGAGCCGGTTCCTGTCAAGTTTGCCCCTTTGCCCCGGTTCTGCTGATCGCGCTCAGGCCTCAGGCCTCAGGCTTCTTGCCGAGTCTGGGCCTCGTTCCTGGCGCGGCGTTCGCTCACGTAGCCCGCGGAGAGGGCACATCCGGCGCCGGCCAGGGCGAAGCCCAGGGCAACGGGATTGACGTAGCCGGGGACGTCACCGTTGTCGTAGCTTCCGCCGTCACTCGTCTCGCACACGAACCGCAGGGGGACGTAACTCACGGAGTAGTCGACGATGTCGATCCCTCTCTCGTGCCGCCCCAACCACCCCGACGTACGGCAGGACTGCACCGGTGCCGAGTCGGCACCCCCGTCCTCCGCCGCCAGGAGCGCACCGACGACGCCGAGCAGCCCCAACGCGTACACGCCGACGGCGACAGCGCCCGAGAGGGCGCCGAGCGCGCGGAGTGCCACGGTCGGCCCGGCGCGCCGCACGCCGTGCCGGGCCAGGACGCCGCAGCCGTACCCGACCAGACCGAAAACGATGACGGCCGCGATCACGATGAACAGCAGGTTCAGCAACCACATAGCGGCCCCCGGCAGATCGATCGACGAATCCGCCGAGTTGAACACGATGATCCCGGCCCGCCTGTGGCGGAGCCCACAATTCCGGCAACAGCAGCGTCACAGTCCGCGCCCAGCCCGCTGCCGCGCGCCGAAATGGCCTGGCGGCGACCGGGAGAAGGGGGAGAAGCTGGCGGCACACACATCCCGGCCCCGCCCACAAACGCCTCAAGGGATCGACGAGTTGACGCACCCCGCCCACCTCACCACCCCCGACGGCACCCGCATCGCCTACCTCGCCCACACCCCACCGCACCCAGAAGAGAGCCGGACAATCCGCCCCCGCCCGGTCCTCCTCCTCCACGGCCTGGCAGGCCACATGGCCGAATGGGACGACCTGACCCCCCGTCTCCTCGCGGACGGTCACCCAGTGGTGAGATACGACGCCCGAGGCCACGGCGAGAGCACGCGCCGCCCGCGGGACATGACGAGAGCGGCGGCGGTACAGGACGCCGTAACCCTGATCGACCACCTGTCCCTGTCTCCGGCGATCCTGGTGGGCCAGTCCCTGGGCGGCCTGACCGCCCTGCTCACGGCGGCGGCCCACCCGCCCCTGGTCGACTCCCTGATCCTGGTGGAGGCGGGCCCGGCCGGCCCCAACCCGGGCCTCCCCGCCCAGATAGCGGGATGGCTGGACAGCTGGCCAACTCCCTTCAAGTCCTTCGCCGACGCCACGGCATTCCTGGGCCACGAGGCATGGGCAAGGGGCCTGGACTGGCGGGAGGACGGCGGGCACCGGCGGGTGGACCGCGACACGATGATCGCGGCGGTGGCGGAGCTGGCGACGGAGGACTACTGGGGGGAGTGGGCGCGGATCACGTGTCCCACCCTGGTCATCCGGGGCGAGAACGGAACGATGCCCCAGTCCGAGGCGGCGGCCATGCGGACAGACGTCGCAGTCATCCCGAACGCGGGCCATGACGTCCACCTGGACCGGCCGGACGCCGTCTACGAGGCGATCGAGCCGTTCCTGAAGGAACGGCTCCAGGCGCGCAGGCGCAGCAACTGAGCCGCACGGGGCTGGGCTTGGTTCATTGGTGTCTCCAGGTCACCGGACGCTCAGCGACCGTGATGGTCACCTTCGCGGGGGAGGCGCCTACTGCCCGCGCCGCAGCGTCTCCACGAAGCAGCGCCAAGCATCGCCTCCAACGGTGATCACCGACTTCCCCTCCATCTTCGAGTCGCGCACAAGGGCACCGTCACCGGTCAGAGCGCACTCGACGCACTCCCCGCCGGCACCGTTGCTGTACGACGACGTGAACCACACCGGACGGCTGGGTCCGCCGGACTCCGCAATGCTCACCTTGCGTATTCCTTCAACACCGACTTGATCAACTGGATGGAACGTTGAGGACTCAGGGCTGCGGCCCTCAGGCCGTCGAACGCCTTTGTGTACTCACGAACATGATGCTCTCCCTCGAGATAAACGGCGTCGGTGATGCCGTCCCGGTACACGAGGTCAGGATCCTCCTGAGCAGGGAATCCCAGCATGGTGAAGGAGCCCGTCGCCGGATAGGTGCCTGAGTCGAATGGAAGGATCTGCAGGGTCACCGAAGGCAAGTCCGTGTCGTCCAGGACGCGTTCGAGCTGCTCGCGCATCAATGCACGATCCCCGATGACGTTGCGCAGGGCGCCCTCGTTCACGACGAACCAGGTGTCGGGGGCGTCGGCCTGCCGCAGCATGGCTTGGCGCTCCATGCGTACGCGTACTGCCCTGCCGATGTCCTCGGGGGACAGGTGCCCGCCGGTCTTGTGGAGCTCGCAGGTGTACGCCTCGGTCTGCATGAGGCCGGGCACCAGCTCACACTGGTATTGACGGAACGTGGACGCATCCTGCTCCAGGCCGATGTAGATGTTGAACCACTCGGGCACGCCGGCGCCGTGGACCTGCCACCAGCCACGCATTTTCGCCTGCCGTGCGAGCCCCATGAGGAACTCGCGCAGTTCATCACTGGTGTCGTAGAAGCGACACAGGGCATCGATGTCCGACGGCTGGACCCTGCCGCTGCCCGTCTCCATCCGGTTGACCTTGGAGCCGCTCCAGTCGAGCGCCTGGCCGACCTGCGCGCAGGTCAGCGCGCTTTGCTCCCGGAGCTTCTTCAGCTCGATCGAAAGGCGACGACGGCGTGCAGTCGGCGAGCCGGCCATATCAACCCCGTTTCGGATAGCGGGCGTTCAGTCTCGCGCCAAGGGGTGTGCTTGCCAATCACTCGGAAGTGGGAATCTCGCTGTGCACATTGCACGAAGGGATACGCCGGCCACACTCTGATAGCGACGCAACTCATCGTGATCCCCCGTGACGCTGCGTGGCTCATGGGGTTTCACTGCGACGAGAGGGGTTTTCGTGGGGCTGGAAGCGTGCATGACGCGCAAACCGTGGGACCTTCCCTTCACGGCCGAGCCGACGGAGGTGGCCGCCCTGCGTCGGGCCATGCGGCTGCATCTGGGCATTTGGGGCTTGCACGAAGTCACCGACGAAGCCCAGCTCTGTGTCAGTGAGTTGGCGTCCAACGTCATCACGCACGTCGGCCCCGGCACGCCGGCCACGCTCGCGGTTTCCATGAACGGAGTGCATCTGCGCATCGAAGTCCACGACCCCGATACGCGCGCCCTACCCACCCTCCTCGACGCGAGCGCCGACTCCGAGGCCGGGCGAGGCATGGCACTCGTCGATGCGGTCGCCGTCCGCTGGGGCGTCCAGCTCCACGCTGACCGGAAAGTGACGTGGTGCGAACTGCCGACGGGGCTGGCCTCACCAAACGGACACTGCGGGGGTGCCCGGGTGACACGAGTTGAGGCGATGCTCCGCCTGTACGGGAACGGAACGGAGTCGCTCCCGCGGGCAACGGCATCCCGCACCCTCGGCCTGGCCGTCGCGGAGGTGGCGGCGATCGACATGATCGCCGACCTGCTTCATTGGCTCAGAGCGCATGGGTGCGACGCGGATACGGCACTTGATCGGGCGCAGATCCACTTCGAGGCGGAGGTCGCAGACGCCGGGGTCCTGGGGAATTAGCCTGCGGGAGCAATGCTCATGACTTGTGGATCGGTCTCGGGTTGGACGCCGCATGAACCGCCACGACGTTCCGCCCGAGGAGCCCGGCAGAGTCATGGTCGAGAAAGTCTGACCGGCAAGGCAGTCGAACCCCCTTCCGTACCCGTCTTTACAGGGAACGAGGGAGGGCACAATGAACGCCGACGAGGAACGCCAGTTCCGCGAGTTCGTGGCGGCGCGGTCGAAATCGCTGCTGCACACGGCCTACCTGCTGACCGGGGACTGGGAGCAGGGCCGCGACCTGCTCCAGACCGCGCTTGCCTCCACCGCTCGGCGTTGGTCGCAGCTGCGCGACCGGCAGCAGCCGGAGATCTATGTGCGCCGGGCGATCTACCACGCCCAGGTGGACCGCTTCCGACTGCTCAGCTGGGGGCGGGAGACGGTCACCGCCACCCTGCCGGACCAGCCGTCCGCGCAGGTCGCCGACTGGGCCGACACCGTGGTCCAGCGGCAGGACATCATGGCCGCGCTGAGGCGGCTGCCCAAGCGCCAGCGCGCGGTGATCGTGCTGCGCTACTTCGAGGACCGGCCGGACACCGAGATCGCCGCGATTCTGGGCGTCGCCCAGGGGACGGTCCGCAGCCAGACCCACAAGGCCCTCGCCTCCCTCCGCACCGCCTTGGCCGAGGCAGGGCCGTCGGCCTCCTCCTCCTCCACCGCCTCCGGAAGGGGCGTCATCGCATGAACGACTCGACCGAACACCCGCTGCACGAAACGTTGCTGCACGATGCCTTGCACGACCATGTCCGGGAGAGCGGCGGCAATGCCACCGGTCCCTATCTGGTCGGTCTGGCCGACGGCGCACTGCGGGTCGCCCGGCGGCGGCAGCGGCTGGTCCGCGCCGCGGTCGGCATCGCGGCCGCCGCCGTGGTCGCCACCGCGTGGGTGGCCGTCGCGGACGGCGCGACCCAGCACGCGCACGTGGTCCAGCCCGCCGCAGGGGGCAAGGGGAACACCGGGAAGGCGGCACTGATCTCCATCCTGCCGGTCACCTCGTCCACGGAGCACGCCTGCACCCGTGGCAGCGGGGGCTACACCGTGCCCGCGGCCGCGACCAACCCGGCGTTCTGCGTCCACGCCGACCGGTCCAGGGGCATGACCGACGTCCGTGTCGCCTCCGCGAAGGCCGGCAAGAGCACCATTGACGGCACCTGGCAGGTCGAGGTGACCCTCAGCCCCGCCGACCGGACCCGTTTCGCCGCCCTCACCGGTTCCATCGCAGCGGCCCCGTCCCCGCGCAACGAATTCGCCATCGTCATCGACGGCAAGCTCTGGGGCATGCCCGCCGTGACCTCCTCGATCACCGGCGGCCGTCTCGAAATCGTTGGGGCCTACGTCGGGGACCTCACCAGCGCCACCGCCCACGACCTCGCCCTCCGGCTGGATACCGGCAGGTGACCCGCATACGCTGTGACCTGCACTGATAGCCGGTGCAATTCACACATCCCCGGACTCCCCCGCCACGCACGACCCGCAGGCCAGCCCGCTGATCGAGCCGTTCCTCAACCACCCAGACGCGGACGTGCGCGAGGAAACAGGAGTCGCAGCAGCAGAGATCACCGGATCCACCCCGGGAGCCCGCAACCACAACTCTTGACGATTGCTCAGCCTGCGGTGATAGCTGCGTATGTCCAGACATCGGCCGGCAGTGCATGTTCCAGCTGCCACGTGATGGCCATTGGCTTGCTGCCTGTGTGCTCGACGAACGTCGCCGGTCCCAAGAGCATCCACGGCTGGGGGCCGCCGATGTCGTTGTTCTTGTAACGGCGTACGAAGAGCAGGACGTGACTGCCTTCCGCGACATGATGCTGATAGCGCAGACCCGTGCGGGAAGTTTCCGAAGTCTGGTTTTGAGACTCCCAATGGAAGAGAGTCTCGCTCCGTGCATAGTCGTGGTAGCGGGTTTGTGGTGAGAAGTCCTTCTCGTCCTTCTCTAGCGTGATGCAGAGCGCATCGGTCTTGAACGACTCACACCACCGCACGCCCTCGCGGAAGTCGCCCGGCATGAAACCGCCGACGTAGGACTCACCGAGGGCAGGCAGGATTTCTTCACGGCTGTATGAGGCGTGAACGGTGAGGGGGACGCCATCTGGCCCCCCAATCCCCACAAGCGGGATGGGCACATGCTCGGTGTGGGCAAGGTTGTAGGCCAGCACTTGGCGCAGTTCACTACGGAAGGCGTGCTGGTTGAGCAAGGTCTTGAACCCGGCATCGTAGCTGGCGAAGCCCTTGCGAGTTATGCCGCCCAGCGGCCACAGCTGGAAGAAGAGCATGCGGGCGTAGGCCTGTCCCTGATCGTCGAGATCGGCGTAGGCAGGGGCGTCGTCTTCCAACATGCGTGTGTACGCCGCCACCCGCAGCGGATCATCCACATGCAGGAAGGCGGGGACGCGTTTGAGTAGTGCGTCCTCGCCCGTGGGCGCAGCGCTCGTCAAGAGGCCAGATCGGCGCAGGAGGCCGGTCCACGAGTTGCCATTGCCTCGGTAGAGCTCTTTGAGGTCGCGTCCGCTCTCGTAGAGGTAGCGGCTGAGTTGCGGCTCGGCGTAGTCGGCTACTTCTCGGGTCAGCACCGTGACGTTGACGTTTAGCTGTGCCTTGATGTTGGCGATGATGGTCTTCCTGGCCTTCTCCTCCAGGATGATTTCGCAGCCGGACGGCAGGTGCGGGAAGCCGTGCTCGACGCCGTGCAGGAGCCTCTTGCGGGTCAGGTTGGTTAGGGCCCGGAACTGATTCTCGAATCGGAACTCCTTGCGGTGCTGTCCGATGAAGTCCAGAACGGTCAGCACGGCCTTGTCCTCGGTGCGTCGAAGACCTCGTCCGAGTTGCTGGAGGAAGACCGTTGCGCTGGAGGTGGGACGGAGTAGAAGCAAGGTGTCTACGTCAGGGATGTCGAGGCCCTCATTGAAGAGGTCAACCGAGAAGATGACCTGTAGTGCACCGGACTTGAGGTCAGCGAGCGCCTGCTTACGCTCCTCGGCTGGAGTTCCCGCGGACAGAGCCACAGCCTTGAAGCCGGCCTTGCGGAAGTACTCCGCCATGAAAGTCGCGTGCTTGACCGAAACGCAGAAGCCCAGGGCCCGCATGGCAGTCGGTTGGGCCACCTTCTCTACGACAGCCTTCACGATCAGTGCCGCGCGGTCGTCGTTGCCGCCCAGGGCCTCGTTCAGGCCGTCGGCATCGTAGGCTCCTCGCTTCCACTCCACGGCAGTCAGATCGGTGTTGTCGCTGATGCCGAAGTAGTGGAACGGACTGAGCAGGTTGTTCTCCAACGCCTCCCAGAGCCGCATCTCGGCGGCGATCCGGCCATCGAAGAACTCATCCTGGATGTTCTTACCGTCCATGCGCTCAGGCGTGGCGGTCAGACCCAACAGCTCCAACGGCTTGAAGTGGTCGAGGATTTTTCGATAGGTCGGCGACGTTCCGTGATGGAACTCGTCGATCACGATCACGTCGAAGTGATCCGAGGCTAGCCGGTCCAGCGCCCGGGCGTTTAGAGACTGAACGCTGGCAAAAACATGCGTCCAGCGCTCCGGGATTTCGCCGCTGTGGAGGGGTTCACCGAAGTTGGCGTCCCTCAATACATCTTGGTATGTCCGCAGGGACTGCTGCAGGATCTCCTTGCGGTGGGCGACGAAGAGTAGACGCAAGTCCCGGCCGTGCTTCTTACGCAATGCTTTGTAGTCGAGGGCAGCCATCACGGTCTTGCCGGTGCCAGTCGCCGCCACCAGGAGGTTCTGATGGCAGTCATGTACCTCCCGCTCGACCTCCAGCCGCTCCAGCATGTCGCGCTGATGTGGATACGGCTGTACATCAAGGCCAGACAGCGTGATTCTGCGTTCGATCGCTGTCGCCGAAGAGGTACCTCCTGCGATGGCCAAGGCCTCGTCCAGGCGGCTTCCATCAGCGTCGGGATCGTACGTCTCGAAAGAGCGGTCACTCCAATACGCCTCGAAGGTCGCTTCGAACTTCCGCAGCACATCAGGCGTCGCGACGGAGGACAGCCGAACGTTCCACTCCAGGCCGTCGAGCAGTGCGGACTTGGAGAGGTTGGAGCTGCCAACGTAGGCCGTGTCGTAACCGCTCTCGCGGCGGAACAACCATGCCTTCGCGTGGAGGCGTGTAGTCCGAGTCTCGTAATTGACCTTGATCTCGGCGTTGAAATCCCTGACCAACCGGTCCAGGGCCCGTCTCTCGGTCGCTCCGATGTACGTCGTGGTGATCACGCGTATGGGCACGTTGCGTTCATGGGCTGCCTTCAGAGACTGCTCAATGATGCGCAGTCCGTGCCACTTGATGAAGGCGCAGAGCAGGTCGACGCGATCAGCCGTAGCGAGTTCAGCGCGCAGCTCGAAACCGAGGCTGGGGTCATCGGGGGCGTTGGTGATGAGCGCCGTGTCGGAGAGCGGTATCGCGGGACGAACGGCAAAGACACCGGGAGCTTCCTGACGCGTCAGCGCAAGGAGTTGGCGAGGGCCCTCGGCAACGAGGTCCACCCACTCCTGTGCACCTTCGAGGGTGCTGATGGCCTCCAGGATGTGGTTGGCCGCGTAGACCCGCTCCTCGGGCTTGAGGTTCTGCAACACGCGCCGCACACTCCCGGCGACGTGCCGGGCCAGGATGTGCGGAACGGACTCGGCGCCCACCGTGTCACTTACGGGGTGCCACCCGAGCTTGGCCAACTCGTTCAACTGCTGCTCAACGCGCAGGGTGATGAGCTGTTCGTAGAGACCTGCGACAGGCTGTGACATCTCGGCTGACTTGGTCACGCTGATTCCCCCGATGCTCAGACAGCTGTACCCATGTGTAACAGAGGTCACCGACAGCGAGACGGGAGCGCCATCTCCGGCCGAGCCATGCGCGACAACCGGTCAGTCTTGAATACTCATTTGACGTTGATGATCGATCTTGGTCCAGTATGACCTCATGGGAATCGAACGTGTCATCGGTCACATCGAGGGTGTTGCCGTGGGGGCGATCTTCCATCGCCGGTTGGACGTGATGCACGCCAAGTTGCATCGCACCAACCAGAAGGGCATCTCCTGGCTCGTGGACGAGGACGGCAGCGAAGTCGCGGATGCCATCGTGCTGAACGGCGGATACGAGGACGACGAGGATCACTGGGCGTGGGTGACGTACACGGGTGCGTCGCCAGACAAGGACAAGGACGAGACGAAGACCAGGCTCCTGCGGAGTCAGTCTTGGTCGTATCAGGACAATGCCGCTCTCAAGCGAAGCTATGAACGCCAGCACCCAATTAGGGTGATTCGCGGCTACGGGGGCGATCCGCTCTACTCGCTCCCGGATGACTACCGCTATGACGGCTTGTACAAGATCACGGCTATACGTACAGCCGTCTCTAAGTCACCTGCGCCTGACGGCTCGGCGATCGAGATCTGTCAGGCGGATCTGGAGCGGCTGCCAGATGCCCTTCAGGGTCAGACGGGAGGGGAGGGCGGAACGCCATCTGACACGTGAGCATTGTCCTGGCGGGTCGAAGCCTTCGCTCCGGGCCGTCGCCTCTCGTGGGCTCGGGCCCTGGATTCCTCAGACCAGCGCCCACACCGCCAACCCCACCCCGAACAAACAGAGCAGCACCCCGTTCACCACGTACGTCCCGGGGTTGAACGTCTGCTGTGTGCGCTCCACGACCACTCGGCGGGGGTCCTCCGGGTCGTACCGTGCCACCACCTCGTAGCCCATCCACAGGGAGTGCAGTTCCGCGTTGAGGGGAGCGCGGCGGTAGGTCTGGTTCCTCGGGCCCGCCTGGTAGCGGATCTGGGCGGGGTGGAAGGTCGGGCCCTCGTGGCGTGGCCCGCGGACGACCTCGCCCTCTGTGCGGGAGCCCCGCACGCCGAGCAGCCGTACGCCCCTGCGCTCACGGAGGCCGCGGCGGACGACGCGGAGGCCGTAGGCCAGCCACCCGGCGGCGAAGAGGAGGGCGAACGTCAGCCATGGCTGGGACATGTCCGCCTCCCCCCGTCGGCGCTCCTGAAGTCAGGTGCTGTTACGCCCCCACGCCGTGGCACTCCCCATAAGCCCGCTCCGACCCACACCAGCACCCGCTCCCCCTCTGCGGCGGCCAAGCCACCGCCCGCCCGCGTGCCGCCAGCGTCGTCGCGTACTGCGGCAGCAAGTCGGAATCCCCCGGTGACGTTCCCTCCGATGCTGCGAAGGCCTCGTACGAGGGGACCGTCCCCGTCACGATGCCCAGATTCGGGGTGCCGGAAGCCGCCAGTTCGCGCAGGGACGCCTCTATCGTCGCGAGGTGCAGCTCATGGGAGGGGTACTCCTCCGCCAAGGAGGGATACGCGGCCGCCAGCTCCGCCAGCTCGCCCGTCGGCCAGTGCAGTACCGCCACCGGGAACGGACGGGACAGCGCCTCCCGGTACGTGCCCAGCTCGGCCCGGAGTCGGGAGATCTCCGCCGCCAGTTCAGCGGGGTTGTCGGAGCCCAGGGACCAGACCCGCTTCGGGTCGTGGAGTTCGTCCAGGGAGACCGGGGAGGAGTGGAGCGTGTCCGCCAGGGTGTCCCAGTCGTCGTGGGGCAGGCCCAGCATGCGGCGCACGCGGTGGCGGCCGAAGAGCAGGGGGTGTGACGAATACGGCGGATCTGTCACATCCGTCAGGAGGAGGGTCACCCCCTCCGTGAACGTCTCCTGCGCCGCCTCCAGCTCGTCGTGGGACTCCAGGGACTCCGCCACGATCACCCAGGGGGCGGGGTCGCGCGGGGACGCGGTGCGGATGCCGTCGATGATGGCTCGCGCCTCCGCCTCGTGGCCGTACTCCCAGAGGTTCGAGGCCTTCAGGGCCCGCACCAGGTGGGGGGTGTCCAAGGTCTCGGGAGAGCTCAGCAGGCGGTCGTAGAGGGTGGACGCGGCGGAGCGGTCGCCGGCCAGTTCCAGGTGGGCCGCGGCCTGCAGCAGCAGGGCCTCCGCGTCCTCGGGATACAGGCCGGCGGTCCGCTCCAGGCGTGCCGCTTCGGTGGTGTGGTCGACGTTCTCGGCAGGCGTGTCGGGGCGCATGGTTGACACCGTACTGCCGGCCCGGGCAAAGAGTGAGATATCTGCAGGCCAGGGACCCGGGGATCAGTCGGGGGCCCGGGTCCCTGTGGTTTTACACCGTCACCCCGTCCACCTGAATCGTCTGCACCGACTTCGCCGCGAACGGCACGCTCACCGTCTTGCCGGAGAGATACGTGTCCGAGTGGGCCGTGTAGAGGTCGCCGCCGCCGGTCGTGAGCGTGTTCCAGCGAGGGACCAGGCCGCCCGAGCCGCCCGTCACCGCCGTGAAGCGGGACAGGTCGAAGGTCAGGGTCTGGGCCGACGTGGAGGTGTTGGCAGCCACGATCACCAGGCGCTTCGCCGTCGCGTCGTAGCCCGCCGCCGCGTAGCTCACGCCGGTGTCGATGATCTTCATCCCGGGGCGGATGTGGCGGCTGAACTGGGCCATCACGTAGTACTTCGTCGTGACGGCACCCGCCGCCAGCGTGTTGGCGTCGTACGCGATCATCGCCCAGTTCGTGGACGGGTCCATGACCTGCCAGTAGACCCACGCGGTCGGGTGCAGCCAGCAGAAGTCGTAGAGCAGGTTGCTGGCCATGGTCATGCCGGTGCCGTCGCTGTCGCCGGTCTCCGAGTTCCACAGCGCCTTGCCGGACGTGGTCACGACGTCCGTGTAGAGGAGGTCGCGACGGCCGCCCGAGCCCTGGTAGCCGTGGACGTTGACCCGGTTCACGTACCCCTTCGTGGTCGAGCTGAAGGAGTTCCAGGTCGTGCGGGCCAGGTCGTAGCTCGTCTCGTCCGAGGCCGAGATCTTCGTGCCCGTCAGGCCGCGCTTGTCCAACTCGCTGCGCAGGTACGGGAGTACGGCGGCCTGGACGGTCGAGTCCATGTGGCAGCCCTCCTGCGTGCCCGTCGCCGTCCACCAGCTGGAACTCGGCTCGTTGAAGGCGTCGACCGTCGCGAAGTTCACGCCCCAGTTGTTCTTGGCGTACAGGGCGACGGCCGCCAGGTGGGAGGCGTGCTGGCGGTAGTTCCAGGACTGGAGGTTGTTGCCGCCGCCCGAGGCGCCGGAGGGGTTGTGGTTCAGGCACATCCACCACATCGGGGAGTTCGCGAACAGCTCGGTCGTCGCGCCCCGGGCGGTCGCCTTCACCAGCATCGCGCGCTGGGTCGCGTCCGCCGTCCAGTCCCAGGCGGAGGACGTCGGGTCCTCGTTGTTCCAGTCCTGCCAGTAGCCCTCGATCTGCTTGAAGGCGGGGATGTTGGCGGAGGCCACCATGCTTTCGCCGTTGACGGTGTTCCAGCTGCACGCGCCCAGGTTGTAGCGGGCGATGCTGAGGCCCAGGCCGGGGAGCGTCGTGCCGTTGTACGTCACGGACTTGGTGGTGAAGAAGGCGTCGGCGAAGTCGTCCCGGGCGCCGAAGACGTTGGCCCACCAGGCCAGCGAGGTGCCCCAGCCTTCCCAAGTGCCGTAGCCCACTGCCGGGTTGACGGCGATCGTCGCGTCGGCGCGGGCGGTGCCCGTCGCCAGGGTACTGCCGAGGACTCCGGCCCCTGCAGCGGCCAGCAGGGTTCTGCGTCGGATCATGGCTTCTCCGATTCCATCAACGGCCGGTCGTCGTCGAACCGGCGTTGTTGCCCGTCCCGTTCATGGCATCAGGAAGCATCGGGTGTGCCGCGTGGGGTTGTCGAGGGTTCTGACAGCGTTTCTTACAGCCCTTTCTCAAACCACTGGAGAAAGCCGGGGAGGACGGTGGTGGAAGCCGCTACCAGGTGACGGGCAGCGTCCTCGGGCCGCGGATCAGCCCCTGGCGCTGGAATTCCACCTCGTCGGCGGGGACGGCGAGCCGGATACCGGGGAAGCGGTCCAGCACCGAGCTGATCATCACCTCGGCCTCCATACGGGCCATGATGGCGGCCAGGCAGTGGTGCGGGCCGTGCCCGAAGGCGAGGTGGGAGACGTCGGCGCGGTCGAAGTCCAGGGCGTCGGGGTCCGGGAAGACGGCGGGGTCGCGGTTGGCGGCGACGTAGGCGCAGTAGATCACGTCGCCCGCGCTGATCACGTGACCGTCGATCTCCACGTCCTCGGTGGCGATGCGGGGGATGCCGACGCCGTTGCGGTGGGGGACGTAGCGGAAGAGCTCGTCGACGGCCTTCGGGAGCAGTTCGGGTTCGCGGCGCAGCCGGTCGAGCTGCTCGGGGTGGGTGAGCAGCGTGTACATCATGGAGCCGCTGTTGTTGCGCACGGCGTGGCCCCCGCTGACCTGGATGGCCATGGCGAGGGAGATCGCCTCGTCGTCCGTGATCTCACCCGTCGCGGCGGCCTGCGCCAGCACGCCGGCCAGATCGTCACGGGGGTCGTCGCGGCGGCGCTCGAGAAGGTCGATGACGCAGGCGCGCGTCGTGTTCCGGGCCGTTGCGCCGCGCTCGCCGGCGTCCGGTCCCGCGGACAGGAGGGCCTCGCCGGCCTGGGCCCAGCGGTGCCAGTCGCTTTCGTCGACCCCGAGGAAGTCGCGGATCACGGCGATCGGGAAGGGGCCGTGCAGGTGCTGCATGAGGTCGGCCGGGGCTCCGGCGCGTTCCATCCCGCCGAGCAGTTCCGCGGCGGTGCGCTCCGCCATCGGGCGCAGCCGCATCATGCTCTTGCCGGTGAACGCCCGGGCTACGACCCTGCGCAGCAGGGTGTGCCGGGGCGGGTCGATGTACTGCAGTCCGGCCGTCTGTGACGCCACCGGAGTCGGCCGCATGGTGGTCACGGAACGGCCGACGAGCGCGGCGCGGGAGAAGCGCGAGTCGGAGGCGACGAAGCGGACGTCCTCGTAGCGGGTGACCAGCCACGCGTGTCCGTCGCCGTGCGGCAGCTCGATCCGGGTGACCGGCTCGTCGCGCAGGACCTCGTCCAGGAACGGATCGGGGTCGAGGGCGGGCAGGTCGTCGACGGGCCAGAACCTCACGGGCGGGGGAGGCGTGATGGAGGCGGAGAGGGAGGCGGAGGCGGCGTCGGAGGCAGAGGCCGAGGCGGAGTCAGAGCAGAAGGTCATTTCACACCACTCCCTTACGTCCTTATGCGCCCTTATCCGACCTGATGCGTTCCGATACGTCGCGATGCGGCCTGATCCGTTCGGCGCCGCGCCGTTCTGCACAGCCTGTACCAGCCGTCGGTGGTCCGCACGGCAGCGCCGCCATTCGCGTGGCCCAACCGCGTGGCACGCCCAGGAGCCCACCGAGGACGCGTACGGGGCTGGTGACTTCGCCCCCCGCGCCTTATCTTGCGGGCGGCCCCGGTGAAGGAGGCGGCGTGCGGATGCGGATGCGTACGCGGATGCGGATGCGGGTTCGCGTCGTGCAGCACAGCACCCAGCGGCGACGTGCTTCGCGGCGGCGTGCGCTGTGGGGCGCGGGTGAAGCCCTCGTCACCGTCGGGCTCGTTCTCCTGCTCCTCGTCGCCCATCAGCTGTGGTGGACCAACCGGGAGGCCAAGCAGGGCGCCGACCGGAAGGTGGAGGCGCTGGAGCGGGAGTGGGGGACGGCAGGGACACCCGGCGGTTCTTCGAGCAGCGCGTCCCCCTCCGGCGATGACGACGCCGACTCCGCAACGGCCCCCTCGTCCGGCCGGCCGAGCAGCACCCCCCGCCGCTCGGCCACCGTCCAGCAGTCCGAGCGGCCCCACTGGTCCCAGGCCTACGCCGTCCTCACCATCCCCCGCCTCCACCTGCGCGTCCCCGTCGCCGAGGGCACCAGCAAGCAGAACGTCCTCAACAAGGGGTACGTCGGCCACTACCCCGGTACCCAACAGCCGGGCCGGGCGGGCAACTTCGCTCTCGCCGGGCACCGCAACACCCACGGTGAGCCGTTCCGGTACATCAACCGGCTCAGGAAGGGCGACGAGGTGCGGGTGGAGACGAGCAGCGCGGTCTACACGTACACCGTGGACAAGACGCTCCCGCAGACCTCGGCCCGCGACTCCGGCGTCATCCGGGCCGTACCCCGGAGCCTGACCGAACCCGCCTACGGCTACAGCAGCCCCGGGTACTACATCACCCTCACGACCTGCACCCCGGAGTACACCTCCAGGTACCGCCTGGTGGTGTGGGGCAAGCTCACTTCCATGCGGCCACGCTGACCGCACCCACCGCCGCGAGTCCCGCCGACACCGCGATCGCGATGTCCGCGCCCTGCGCCAGGCTTCCCCCGGACGTGGTGAGCGCGATCGTCAGGGCCACGCCCGCGCAGGAGCCGATGTAGCGGAACGTCTGCTGCGCCCCGGAGCCCATCGCGGCCCGCTCCGGCGGTACGGACTCGACCGACAGCAGCGGCAGGGCCGCGTTGAGCAGGCCGCTGCCCACGCCGGCGACCACCAGGCCGGGCAGCATCCGCGGCCAGGAGCCCGCGCCGATCGCGCCGAGCATCGCCAGCACGCCGACCGCATGCAGCAGGAAACCGAGGGCCAGTTGGTGGCGCGGCACGATACGGCCCGCGAGCCGCCGGGCCTGCAATGCGACCGCGAAGGACAGGCCGGACCAGAGCAGGAACAGCCACGCCGTGTCCAGCGCGGAGAGCCCGAGGGCGCGTTGCAGCAGCGCCGGCAGGAAGCTGAACAGGCCGATCACGGCGAGGCCCGTGAACAGGCCGCCTGCGGAGGAGGCGAGGAAACGGGGGCGGCGCAGCAGGGAGAGGTCGATCATCGGGGTGGCGGAGCGGCGTTCGACCAGGGTGAAGACGCCCATCAGCAGGACGAACGCGGCCAGCAGCAGGCCGACCGGCGCCCGCAGCCAGCCGTCCCGGCCCAGCGTCAGCGCCGCGACCAGGGCGACCAGTGCCAGCCCGAAGGTCGTCGCGCCGAGCAGGTCGGGGCGGCCGCCGCGCGGGGCGCGCGACTCGGACAGCGTGCGGGCCGACAGCGCCGCCACGATCAGCGCGGCGGCGCCCAGGATCACGTAGCCCAGCCGCCAGTCGGGCAGCGACCCGGTGAGCAGCGGGCCCACCGCGATGCCGCCGCTCACGAACGCGCCCCACACCCCGGTCGCGTGCAGCCGGCCGCGCGGGGTGGGGAAGGCGTGCACGAGCAGGCCCAGACTGCTGGCGAGGAGTGCCGCGCTCGCCGCGCCCTGGGCGACGCGGGTCAGCGTGAACAGCCAGGTCGACGTGGTGAGTCCGCCGAGCGCGGTCGTGATGCCGAGCGCGAGCGTGCCGGCGACGAAGATCCGGCGGCGGCCGTAGTCGTCGGCGAGGCTGCCGGCGACCAGGAGCAGGGCGGCCAGGCCGAGCGGGGTGCCGTTGAGCAGCCAGGCCTGGGCGGACACCGCGGTGTGCAGGTCGGCCGCCATCTCGGGGAGCGTGACCATCGGCGCGGTGTACGTCATGAGGGCCACGGCGGTCGCGGCGCTGGTCAGGGCCAGGGTCGCCCGGGGGCGCGGGCCGGGGGCCGCGTGCTGGTTCCGCTCTGCCCGGGTGGTCGTGGCGTTGTAGTCGAGCCGGGTCATGGCTGCCTTTCCGTGGACTGCGACCGTACGAGTTCGATGAGGCGGGTAGGTTCGATCATTGAACTCACCTCCGCTCCCACACCGTAGCACCGTAGGTTCGGTCACTGAACCAATGAACGGAAAAAGTGGCTACAGTGGACGTCATGGCACTGGGTAAGGACTACGCGACGCAGGAGTGCTCGATCGCCCGGGCACTGGAGGTCGTCGGCGAACGATGGACACTGCTCGTCATCCGTGACGCGCTCTACGGCGTACGGCGCTACAACGACTTCCTCGTCCACCTCGGCATCCCCCGTGCCGTCCTGGCCTCCCGCCTCCAGTCGCTCACCGCCGAGGGAATCCTCGAGAAGCGCCGCTACCAGCAGTCCCCGCCGCGCGACGAGTACGTCATCACCGAGCGCGGGATGGCGCTGTGGCCGACGCTGCGGTCGCTCGGCCGGTGGGGGCGGGAGAACATCGACGGGTCCCTGTTGCGCGAGTTCCGGCACGCCGACTGCGGCACGGAACTCGGACCGTACGGCGAATGCCCCGCCTGCGGCACCGTCGTACCGGTCCCGGACGTCCTCATGGTGCCGGGGCCCGATCTTCTCGACCGGGACCCGGCGGATCCGGTCAGCAGGGCCCTGCTGAAGCCCAAGCGGCTGCTGGAGCCCGTCGTCACCGAACCCGTATAAGCCCCCTGGCCGGTGCGGGCCCCGGGCACCCCGGTCGCGGTCCAGTCCGTGAACACGGTCTTGCGGACTGGACGCAGAGCTTGGACGATCAACCAGTCCTCCGATGGCTGCACACATCGGCGGGGCGCCCGCGATCGAGGGAGATTGTGATCATGAAGCTGCTGCGAGTCGGTACGGCGGGAGCGGAGCGGCCCGCGCTGCTCGACGCCGAAGGTGTCCTGCGAGACCTGTCGGGTCTCGTGACGGACATCGACGGCGCACTGCTCGCCGACGAAGCCGCGCTCGGCCGCATCCGCGCCGCCGCCGAAGCCGGTGAACTGCCGGAGCTGGACGCGACCGGACTGCGCGTCGGGCCGCCGCTGGCGCGGATCGGCAAGGTCGTGTGCATCGGGCTGAACTACCACGACCACGCCCGGGAGACGGGGGCCGAGCCGCCCGCCGAGCCCGTCATCTTCTTCAAGGCGGCGGACACCGTCGTCGGGCCGCACGACACGGTGCTCGTACCGCGCGGCTCCACCAAGACCGACTGGGAGGTGGAGCTGGCCGTGGTCATCGGGCGGACCGCCCGCTATCTGGAGTCGGTGGAGGAAGGGCTCGCGCACGTCGCGGGTTACGCGGTGGCGCACGACGTGTCCGAGCGGGAGTTCCAGATCGAGCGGGGCGGGACCTGGGACAAGGGGAAGAACTGCGAGACGTTCAACCCGCTGGGGCCCTGGCTGGTGACCGCCGACGAGGTGCCGGACCCGCAGGCCCTCTCGCTGAAGCTGTGGGTCAACGGCGAGCTGAAGCAGGACGGGACGACCGCCGAGCAGATCTTCCCCGTGGGTGAAGTGGTGCGGTACGTCAGCCAGTTCATGACGCTGTACCCCGGTGACGTCATCAACACCGGGACCCCGGCCGGGGTCGCGCTGGGGCAACCCGAGCCGAAGCCGTTCCTGCGGGCCGGTGACGTCGTCGAGCTGGAGATCGAGGGGCTCGGGCGCCAGTGCCAGGAGCTCAAGGACGCCTGAGCCCCCGGCCTCAGGTCACCTGAGCCGGCCTCAGATCAAAACACCGGCCAGCCTGCGCCACGTCTCGCGCGGCAGGGCGTCACGTGAGGCGCCGTTCACCACCTGGATCGCCACGTGGTCGGCGCCCGCCGCGTGGAAGGCGGTGATGCTGTCGCGGATCCGGTCCTCGCCACCCCACGCGTACAGCGCGTCGATCAGGCGGTCGCTGCCGCCGGCGGCCAGGTCGTCCTCGGTGAAGCCGAGGCGCAGGAAGCTGTTGGTGTAGTTGGGGAGCGCGAGGTACATCGCGAGGTGCTCGCGGGCCAGCGCGCGGGCGCGGGCCGGGTCGGTCTCCGGGACGACCTTGAACTCCGGGGCCAGCAGCGCCCCCTCGCCCAGGATCTCGCGGGCCTCGGCGGTGTGCTCGGGGGTGACGAGGTAGGGGATCGCGCCGGCCGCCCGGTCGCCCGCCAGCTTCAGGGTCTTCGGGCCGAGCGCCGCCAGGACCCGGCGCCCGGCCGGGACACCGGCCGCGTCCAGCGCGTCGAGGTAGGCGACCAGGGCTGAGTACGGGCGGCGGTACTGGTCCGCGAGCTTGGCGTGACTCACGCCGAGGCCGAGGACGAAGCGGCCGGGGTGGGCCGCCTCCACCTCGGCGAAACCGGCCGCGCTCGCCTCGGCGTCGTACTGCCAGATGCTCTGGATGCTCGTGCCGACGGCGAGCCGCGACGTCCCTTCGAGGAGCGGGACGGCATGCCGGGCGGCGCTGCTGCCGCCCAGCCAGACGGCGCCGTAACCGAGCTGTTCGAGCTCCGCGGCGGCCTCGGCGATCTCGCCGCGCCGGGCCGGATCCTCCGAGCGGAGTTCCACGCTCCAGATGCCGTACCGGCCGACGATCTCCCTGGTGGTGCTCGCGCTGCTGGGCGACTCGCTCATCGGGTCCCTCTCCTCCGGGTGGGTGTCGTGCCGTGATCGTCACGCACGTCAGGCCCAACCGGAGGGAGCCGCGCGGTAATCCCGCCGGCGGACTACTCGCTCAGGAACTGCTCCAGCGCCCCCACCACGAACCGGTGGTCCTCCAGCTGCGGCAGCCCGGACACCGTCACCGCGCCGATCACGCCGACGCCCTCGACGTTGATCGGGAAGGAGCCGCCGTGTGCCGCGTAGGTGTCGGGGTCGAGGCGGGAGGACTCCTCGAACGTCGTGCCCTTCGCCCGGAACCGGGCGCCGACGAGGTAGGAGGCCGCGCCGTAGCGTTCGACGACCCGGCGCTTGCGGGCGATCCACGCGTCGTTGTCGGGGGTGGAGCCCGGCATCGCAGCGTGGAAGAGCTGCTGGCCGGCGCGGTGGATGTCGATGGCCACCGGGGCCTGGCTCTCCCGTGCCAGGTCCACCAGCAGGGAACCGAGTGCCCAGGCGTCGTAGTAGCTGAACTGGGGGAAGACCAGACGGCGTTCCTGGGCCTCCAGTTCCTCCAGACTCGGGGTGATCTCGGGGGTGGACCTCGGGGTGATCTCGCGTCCGCTCATCACAGGCTCACCGTCACTCCGTCGCGGGCGGAACGGCGGGCCGCCTCCAGGACGTCGAGGGCGGCGGCCGCCTCCAGCGCGGTCACCGGGTTCGGGCCGCCCTCGGTCAGGGCCTTCGCCACCGCCGCGTAGTAGGCGGGGTAGTCGCCGGGCAGGGTCGGTACGGGGCTGCCGCCGCCGGTCAGCGGGGACTCGCCCGCGCCGACACGGCCCCACAGCGACTCGGGCTCCGTGCCCCAGTCGGCGGTCGTACCGGGGCGCTCGCCGTCCCGCAGCGCCGCCTCCTGCGGGTCCAGGCCGTACTTGACGTAACCCGCCTGCGAGCCCAGCGCCCGGAAGCGCGGGCCGAGTTGGGCGGTCGTCGCGGAGACGTACAGGTGGGAGCGGACGCCGCTGGCGTGCGTAACGGCGATGAAGGTGTCGTCATCCGTCTCCGCGCCCGGCCGGCGGATGTCCGCCTCGGCGTAGACCTGCGTGGCCGGGCCGAAGAGGACCAGCGCCTGGTCGACGACATGGCTGCCGAGATCGTAGAGCAGACCTCCGATCTCTGCGGGGTCGCCGGACTCGCGCCAGCCGCCCTTCGGCTGCGGGCGCCAGCGCTCGAAGCGCGACTCGAAGCGCCATACGTCGCCCAGTTCGCCCTCGTCGATCAGCTTGCGCAGGGTCAGGAAGTCGTTGTCCCAGCGGCGGTTCTGGAACACGGAGAGGAGCAGGCCGCGCTCCTCGGCGAGGGCCGCCAGCTCGCGCGCCTCGGCCGCCGTGCCCGCGATCGGCTTGTCGACCACGACCGGCAGGCCGGCCTTCAGCGCGGCGGTGGCGAGCGGGACGTGGGTCTTGTTCGGGGAGGCGATGACGATCAGGTCGAGGTCGTCGGCGCGGTCGAACAGCTCCTCGGGCGTGGCGGCGACGCGGACGTCCGGGAACTCCGCCCGGGCCTGTTCCTGCCGCTCGGGGTTCGAGGTGACCACCGTGTCGAGGGCGAGGCCCTCGGTGGCCGCGATCAGCGGGGCGTGGAAGACGGAGCCGGCGAGGCCGTAGCCGATCAGGCCCACGCGGAGGGGAGTACCAGTCGTGCCAGTCGTACCATTCATGCTCTCCACTTTCGCAACGCTGTTGCCAAAGTGCAAGCGCGGGGGAAAATGGTGGCGTGAACAGGGCGAAGAGCGGTAGCGGTCGCGGTACGGGCGGCCGTGGCGGTACGGGCGGTCGCGGTACGGGCAGTAGCGGTACGGGCGCGGCGGCCGGCGCGAACCTGCTCGCCGTGCGCAGCCACAACACCGCGCTCGTCCTCGACCTGCTGCGCACGGCGGGTACGGCGGGCGGCGACGGCATCAGCCGGCTCGAGCTCGCCGACCGGACCGGGCTGACCCCGCAGGCCGTCAGCAAGATCACCGCCCGGCTGCGGGCGGAGGGGCTGGCGACCGAGGCGGGGCGCCGGGCGTCGACAGGCGGCAAGCCGCGTACGGTGCTGCGGCTGGTGCCGGAGGCGGGGTACGCGGTCGGCGCGCACCTGGACCGGGACGAACTGCGGGTCGTTCTCGTCGACCTCACCGGGACCGTGGTGGGGGAGCGGGGCGGCCCGCTGGATCTGGGGGCGGGTGCCGAGGCCGTGGTGGCGGTGGTGGCCCGGGAGGCGGAGCTGCTGGCGGCGACGCGGCCCTCGGGCTCCCTCCTCGGGGTCGGGGTGGCCCTGCCGGGTCCGCTCGACCACACCCACGGCGTGCTGCACCGCGTCACCGGCTTCCCCGAGTGGGACGGTTTCCCGTTGCGGGACGCGCTCGCCGGGCGGCTCGGGGGCGTGCCGGTCGTCGTCGACAAGGACACCAACGCGGCGGCGCTCGGGCTGGCCGTCGGCGGCGAGAGCGGGTCCTTCGCCTATCTGCACCTCGGTACGGGACTCGGCGCCGGACTGGTGATCGGGGGCAGCGTGCACCGGGGTCCGCGGACCGGCGCGGGGGAGTTCGGGCACCAGGTCATCCAGCTCGACGGGCCGCCGTGCACCTGCGGCGACCGCGGCTGCATCGAGGCGCTGTGCCTGGGCGCCGTGGCCCGCGGTGACGTCGCGGAGGCGGCGCGGGTACTGGGCGCGGGCGCGGCGAACCTGGTGGGGCTGCTCGACATCGACCTGGTGCTGCTCGGCGGGCGTACGGTCGCCGCGGCGCCGGAGCGGTTCGTGCGCGGAGTGGCGGAGGTGCTCGACGCGCGGGCCCGGCGCGAGGGCGCGGCCGAGGGCGCGGTGCCGGTGCGGGTCGCGCCGGGCGGGGTGCGGGGGGTCGCGGAGGGGGCGGCGCAGTTGCTGCTGGGTCCGTTGTTCGGGCGGGACGACAGCTGAACGACGTTTTCCGGGCCGACAGGGGGAACGACGGCGCCTGGGCCGACAGGGGGAACGACGGTGCCTGGGCCGACAGGGGGAACGACGGTGCCTGGGCCGACAGGGGGAACGACGTGGCCCGGGACCACAGCTGAAACGACGTTTCCCGGATCCGCAACCGGGGTGCGCCGACCGGGCGGAATTGCACGCCCGTTCGAGTTCTGTCGTCCTCCGCCTCGGCATGGCACCGCTCCTCCTCCGCCGCCGCCCGGCAGGGTCACATGACCATGCGACTGTGCACGCCCGCCTCCCTCTGCCTGGCGGCAGCCGCCGCCCTCCTCCCCGTACCCGCGGCGACCGCCTCAGCGGCCGCCTTTGCGACCGCCGCCTCGGCGACCGCCGCCGGCCCCGGGCCGGCCTGCGCCGCCTCCGGCGACCGCGCCTTCCCCCTCACCACCCGCATCCACGGCGGCCCCGCCTCCTACGAGGCCGGCGGCGGCTACGGCATTTGGTACCTCGACCTCACCAACACCACCGCCCGCGCCTGCTCGGGCATCCACCCGGTCGTCGTGCTGGTCGACGGACAGCACGCCCTGAAGCCGACACAGCCGCGCCTGGACTTCTACGACGGTGTGCGGCCCCGCCCCGTCCACTTCGAGAAGACCGACGAGGACGAGCTGGTCGGGGCCTTCGGCCAGGAAGGCAAGAAAGCCGACGACTTTCCCGGCTTCACGGTGGGCCCCCGAAAGACCGTCACCGTGAAGGTCCGCCTCGCCCTCACCTCGGACGCCGCACCCAACGAGATCACCGTCAACGCCGCCGTGGTCCAGCGCCGCGAGGACGACGGCGACTGGGTCGGCGAGTCGAACGACTACCGCTTCCGCGTGGAGACCGACACCGACACCGACTCCACGTCCGACACGGACTCCACGCCCGACACGGACAGCGACACGGACTCCACGTCCGACACGGACACCGGCTCCGCCACCGATCCGACCGCCGACCGCAGCACGCATCCCGACCCCAGCAGTCCCGGCACCCACCCCGATCCCACCACCGGCGCCGGCGCCGGCACCGATCCCGGCTCCGCGTCTGTGCCCTCCCCTCATCCGGATCCCGATCCGGATCCCGTTGCCGACCCCACGCCGCACGCCACCCTCACCAGCCCCACCACGCCCACCCCCTCCACCGCCCCGGACGACCCTTTCTCCTTCGCCGACCAACTCGCCCGCACCGGACTCGGCACCCCGGCCGGTGCCCTCGCCGCCGCCCTCGTCCTGCTGGTCACCGGCGGTGCACTGGTGCTGGTCCGCAGGCGTCGCTGAACGCGGGGGTGGACAACCGTTCCCCCAAGATCGGGCCTGTGTTTAGGCTGGGGCCCACGTACCGCGTACGGCAGGAGATCCGCACATGGCAGACCGCAGGCCCATCGAGTCGTGGCTCACCGACATGGACGGTGTGCTCATCCACGAGGGCGTCCCGATCCCCGGAGCCGACGCCTTCCTGAAGAAGCTCCGAGAGTCCGGCAAGCCGTTCCTGGTCCTCACCAACAACTCGATCTACACCCAGCGCGACCTGCACGCCCGGCTGCGTCGGATGGGCCTCGAGGTGCCGGTCGAGAACATCTGGACCTCAGCGCTGGCGACGGCGCAGTTCCTGAACGACCAGCGGCCCGGCGGTACTGCCTACGTCATAGGCGAGGCCGGGCTGACGACCGCTCTGCACGATGTCGGCTACATCCTGACCGACACCGAACCCGATTTCGTGATCTTGGGCGAGACGCGGACGTACTCCTTCGAGGCGATGACGAGGGCCGTCCGGCTGATCAACAACGGCGCGCGGTTCATCGCCACCAACCCCGACCAGACGGGGCCCTCGACCGAGGGAGCACTTCCTGCGACGGGTGCCGTCGCCGCGCTGATTACCGCGGCCACCGGCAAGGAGCCGTACTTCGTGGGCAAGCCGAACCCGCTGATGATGCGGGCCGGGCTCAACGCGATCGGGGCGCACTCGGAGTCCTCGGCCATGATCGGCGACCGCATGGACACGGACGTGCTGGCCGGCCTCGAGGCCGGTATGAGGACCTTCCTCGTGATGACCGGGGTGACCAGCCATCCGGACGAAGTGGACCGTTACCCGTATCGGCCCTCCAAGGTCGTGGACTCGATCGCGGATCTGGTCGACCTTGTGTGATCGTTGATCGCCGGTTCACCGAAACGAAGGCCCTCCCGGACCACGGCACGTCGATACGTTGACATCCGTACGGGCTGAGTTTCCATTCAACTCACCCTGACTCGCGGGGCAGGGATGCGCGATGTCGAGCGCACCCTGCGATCAGCGGCCTGCGTGCCTGCGGAGGTATTGACTGACCACCTCGTTGAACTCCTCGGCGCGTTCGACCTGGGACCAGTGGCCGCACTGGCTGAAGAGGTGTGCGTCGGCGTTCGGGATGGTGTTCAGAAGTTCCCACGTCCGCGAGACCGGGATGACCACGTCCTGCATCCCGTGGATCAACAGCAGGGGTATGTCCAGTTTCGAGAGTGCGTCGAGGTCGAGCGGCAGCACGTCCCGGTCGCGGTCGCGGGCTGCCACGACCTCTTTCAACCGGCTCGACGCGCTGTCGTTCAGTGCTGCCTGATAGCGCAGGTTGACCAGTTCATCGGTGACCAGGTCCGTGTCCACGACGAACTGCTCCAGGGTGCGGCGGATGCCGGCCGGCGACAGTTCGGGCTTGGCATGGCCCGCCAACGCCGCGGTCTTCTTCGCGCCTCCGGTGCCCATCGAGATGATGCCCAGGAGACGCTCGGGGGCGTCGATGGCGAGCTGCAGGGCGACCCAGCCGCCGATCGAGTTGCCTATGATCCAGGTCTTGTCGATGCCCAATGCGTCGAGGACGCGCAGCGCGTGCCGGCCCCACTCTCGGATCCCGTATTCGGTGCCCGGCGTCACGACGGTCTGGCCGTAGCCGATGGAGTCGATGGCGACGCAGCGCCCCTGCTCCGCGAGGCGAGGCAGATTCAGCCACCAGTTGGCGGCGGCGGTGACACCGGTCCCCGAGCCGTGCAGGAAGAGGATCGGGGACCCTTCGCCGAGCTCGTGGTAGTGGGTGAGCTCGCCGTCACCGGTGGGCAACCACTTGTCTTCGAGGCCGAAGAAGGCGGCGGTTCGGTACTCAGGGATCTCGATGGTGGGCATCGGCATTCCTTTCACTGTGCTGTCCTGCAACGGCCGAGGCGCCGGTCACGACCGGCGGGTGAGCTTCTCGATGACGGCGTGAACGCCCACGACGTTGTTCACCATCTGGGTCACGCGGACATCCGCGGCGATGGAGCAGAGGCTGTAGGCCTCTTCTGGGTCGAGACCTTCCTCGACCAGCCAGTTCACCAGATCGTCCACCGCGTCATGGGCGGCGTCCTCGAGGTTCTCCCCGAAACCGGTGGAGACGAAATGAGTCTCGGTTTCGGCCCGGGGGGTACGCAGCCGCACTCCCTGTTCCACCGTGAACCGCAACCGGACATGGTCCATGCCGGTTTCGATGGCGGTCTGGTTCACTTCGCCGTCCCCTTGGACCGCGTGGCCATCACCGCAGTAGAAGCCGGCGCCGTCGCGGAAGACGGGCAGTCTGAGACGGGAGCCGACGACGAGTTCGGAGAGGTCCATGTTGCCGCCGAAGCAGCCGGGTTCCACCGTGCTCCGCGGACCGTCCTCGGCCGGCGCCACTCCCATGATGCCCAGGAACGGTTTGAGGGGCACGCTCACCTTGCCACCGAGGGTGGTGGTCATGGAGCTGCGGTCCAGGGCGAAGTGGCGGATCGTTCCTGCGGGGAACCGGTCGCGGAGGACGCCCCGGCCACGGGGCTGGGCCACCACCAGGTTGAACCCGTGTGCTGCGGGCGTGAGCGCCAGCACGTCCACCACCAGGGTGTCGCCGGGACGCGCTCCGCGCACATGGATGGGGCCGGTGAGGGAGTGGGGCCCGAGAGCGTCCGGGAAGGCCGCTTTGAGGGCAGGGAAGTCCTCCATGACGGTGTCCGGTGTCACCCGATTACCCCAATGCCCCCAGGTCGACAGGGTGACCTCGTCGCCGGGATCGACCGTGAGCACCGGCGGCGCGGCCGGATCGATCACCCCGACTCGAACGGTGTCCGGTCCGGCAGGGAGCTCGTGGGCGCGGCGCCCCGGCCCCGGCGAGTCAGCCGGGGCCGGGCAGGCGGTCTCCCGCGTCACGCTTCGCTCGCTTCGCCGTGGCCTGGAGCCGGTTCCTGGCGGATCGAGGCCAGCAGATGCTGGACAGCGCTGGTGGCGCCGGACTTGTTGTTGGCGAAGAGGATCCGGGCGAACTGTGCCCCGAGGTAGGGGTGGAACCCGAGGTCATAGAGGGTACGGAAGTTCCGTTCCTCGATGGCGGTGCGTTCGGCCGGGGTCAGCTCATAGCGGTCGAGCACGGCCGACTCGTCCTGCTCGAACTCCTGGCGCAAGTCGGCGTTCCACTTGAGGTCCTGCACCAGATCGTGAGAGACCAAGGCTCGGTTGATGCTTTCCAGACTCATGGTGATCTCCTCTCAGCGTCCGGCAGGCGCCGACGTCATGTCCCAGCTGACGGCACCGATGCCACAGCGCCACTTGTCCCAGGCGGTGTACCCGAGGACATCGCAGTGCCGCTCGCCGATCGCTCCCATGACGAGGATCCAGCTCAGCAGCTCTTCGGTACCGCCGGTGCCGGCCTCCGCCAGCCGCTGCAGGGTGACCTCGGCCAGGACCTTGTCGTGGTCGCCGTTCCCGAGCAGGCCGAGGAACCAGTTGTCGAAGTCCTCATCGATCCAGAAGTCCCGGACACCTCCGGGCTCGTGGCTCATGCCGCCGGTGGCGAAGAGGCCGACGCGCAGGTCGGACGGCAGGTCGTTCTCGATGAGATCGGCCAGCTTCTGACCGATCTCATAGCAGCGGTGCTGATCGGGGAAGGGGGGAACCGTGACGTTCTGGAGGATGGGGACGATCGGAACGCCGCTGGCTTCGATCTCGGTCTTGACCACCGGAACCGAGATGTTGTCGTCGAAGTTGAGATTCTCGCGGGTCGCGGAGACACGCACGCCCCGCTGGTTCAGACCGTTGAGGATCTTTTCGGCGATATCCGGGCGGCCCGGAATCGCGTATTCGCCGCACGCCAGCCAGTCCTTGAAGAATTCGGCCGGGCCGCGGTGCTCGGGTGCCATGCCGACGATGAAATCCGGGTATTCCCGGATGCGATTGTTCGCCATGTGGTCGTTGGCCACCATGATGATCACATCGAGATCGGCCTCACGGATCTGTCGTGCCAACGAACCGTAGGCGGAGCTGACCACCTGTTGTGACTCTCGGGGCGCCTGATCGAACATGCCGACCAGGCCTGGAGCGTGGCTCGCGGCCACGGCGAGGCTGATGTTGGCCATGATGAGGTTTCCTTTGTCGCTCGAAAGAGGGATGGGGGCCCGGTGGTCAGCCCGCGGCGCGCAGGTTCTGGGTCTCGTCCTGACGGACTTCCAGGGTGTCCGGGTCGATGTCGACGCCGTAGACGGTGCGGGCGGCGTCGATCGAGACCACGCCTTCCCGGACGTCCCGCAACACCAGCTCGGCGGGACGCAGATGCGGATCGCCGAACCCGCCGCCACCGCTCGCGATGACCTCGAAGACATCGCCCTTGTTGAGCGTGTAGAACGAGTTGGACTCGACCTCGATGGGGTCGGCGCCGGCGCGCGTCAGGGTCAGGCTCTGGACGATGCCAGGCTCGCCACCGAGCAGGCCCACGGGCGCGGTCTCGGGCATGAAGCCGCTGCCGTAGGTAGCGCAGGCGATGTCGTCGGCCAAAATCCGCCACCGGTAACGCACACCGAGACCGCCACGCCACTGGCCGCCACCCGCGCTGTCGGGGAGGTACTCGAGCTCCTCCAGCAGGTACGGCGTGTCCAGCTCATGCAGTTCGGGGTCCGGAGCGCGCAGTCCGCCCAGGGTGTTCGAGGGGGAGAGGTGGTCCCAGCCGTCGAAGCCCTCGGTGGCGCCGCTGCCGCCCTTGCCCAGGAAGTGGAGGTCGCCGAAGTGACGCCCGGTGCGGGGGTTCATCCCCATCGTGGCAGGCGTGCACCAGCGGGCCCAGCCGGCGTGGGCGCGGCTGGGAATGGCCTGGGAGAGAGCCACCCAGACCGCTGAGGCGATGGCCTCACAGGTCGGGACGGTACACGCGGCGACGGGCGCCGGGTCATCGGCATTGGTGATGGAGCCGGCGGGGGCAATGACGTCGATCGGTTCGATCGCACCGGCGTTGTAGCGAATGTCCGGGTCGATGCAGCCGAACAGGGCCAGATGGGCCGAGGCGACAGTGTTGGCGATCGTGCTGTTGATGAAGCCCTTGGCCTGCTCGTCGCTCTCACTGAAGTCGAAGGTGAGATTCTCGCCGTCGACCTTGATCGTCAGGGCGATCCGGTAGGACCGGTCCCTGTCGATGCCGTCATTGTCGAGCAGCGCGTCGGCGCTGTACTCGCCGTCGGGGATTCCGGCTATTTCGGCGCGGACCTGACGTGCGCTCGCCTGCAGCAGCTCATCGGTGGCGGCGCTGATGGTCTGCGGTCCGTACTTCTCCAGGAGCGCCTTGAGTCGCCGTTCGCCGATCGCGGTGGCGCCGATCTGGCAGTTCAGCACGCTCTCCACCAGGGCGCGCATCCGCACGTTGGAGAGGATGAGCTCCCAGGTGTCACGTCGCAGCTCGCCCTTCTCGACGACGCGGGCCGGAGGGATCCGGATGCCCTCCTCCAGGACATCCCGGGCCCCGGGGTTGAACCCGACGACGCCGCCACCACCGACGTCGGCATTGTGCCCCTTGGTCGTCGCCCAGAAGACGAGCTCACCGTTCCAGAAAACCGGCCGGGCAATGGTGATGTCGGGCAGATGCGAGCCGCCGTCGAACGGATCGTTGTGAATGAAGATGTCGCCGTCGTTCACGTCATCACCGAAGAACTCCGCGATGGCGCGCAAGGCGAACGGCGTCGCCCCACCGATGACGGGAATGTAGTGGGTCTGGGCGAGCAGCCGGCAGTCTGCGCTGAAGAGAGAGGTCGCGAAGTCGCGGGCTTCCACGAAAATCGGCGAGCGCGACGTGCGCAGCATGGTCTGGCCCATCTCGCTGGTGATGCCGTCCAGGGCGTTGCCGATCACGGCCACGAGAATGGGGTTGGACGTGGGTTGCGTCTGTGTCATCTGAGTGATTCCCTTCAGGCCGGTCAGTTCGCCGGTTCGATGACGTAGTTGCCCTGCGAGTCCACCGTCATGGCGTAGCCCTCGATGAGGACGACGGTGGTGGTGGGCTGCTCGATGATCGCGGGGCCGAGGATGCGGTTGTCACGGCGCAGGGCAAGGCCGTCGTAGACGTCGGTCTGGACGGGTACGCCGGAGAAGATCGCCTCACGGGCGCCCTTGCGCGCAGCGGAGGGGTCCTCTCCTGCGGAGGCGTGGTCGGCGAGGGCGGGCTTGGCGGTGCGGCCCAACGAGGTGAGGCGTACGTTGATGAGCTCGGTGGCCTCGCCTGGCATGGCGTAACCGTTGAGGGCCTCGTGCTTCTCCTCGAAGTCGATGACCAGCTGCTTGAGCGACTCCGGGGTGAGTTCGCCGTTGAAGGTCAGAGGGACCTCGATCTCGGTGAACTGGCCGATATAACGCACGTCAGCGCTGAAGACCAGGTCGATCGCGTCGTCCTCCACGTTCTCCGAGCGGAGCGTCTCGACGGCTTCGTCCCGCATCTCCCGGTACAGCTCGCTGACCCGGTCCAGATCCAGGGAGTCCATGTCCGAGACGAAGGTGCGTGCGTACAGGTGCTTGAGGTCGGTCAGGAGGGTGCCGACGGCGCAGAACACCGATGACTCGCGGGGGACGATGATGCGGTTGATACCGAGTTCCTGCGCGATCGGCACCGCGTGGATCGGGCCGGCGCCGCCGGCGACCACCATGGTGAATTCGCGGGGGTCGACACCGCGCTTGACCGAGACGGCGATGACGGCCTCGGCCATGGTCGCGTTCACCACGCGGTAGATGCCTTCGACCGCTTCGGTGACCGAGAGCCCCAGCGGCTTCGCGACCTTCTCCTCGACGGCCGTGCGGGCCGCTTCGACGTCCAGGGTGAAGGCACCGTCGCCGAACATGTCCGGGTTCAGGTAGCCCATGAGGAGGTCGGCATCGGTGGTCGTGGGGTTCTCGCCACCGCGGCCGTAGCAGGCAGGACCCGGGTTGGCGGTGGCGCTTTGCGGACCGACCCGGAGGATGCCGCCGGAGTCCACCCACACCAGCGAACCGCCACCCGCACCCACGGTGTGAATGTCCAGCATGGGCAGGGCAACTCGATATCCGCCGATCTCGCTGTCACTGGTGAGCAGTGACTCGCCGTCACGCACCAGCGCGACGTCGAAACTGGTGCCTCCCATGTCGACGGCGATGACGTCCTCGGAGCCGTGCCGACGGGCGTACTGCAGGGCCGCCCCCGGCGCGGCCGCAGGGCCGGACATGAGCGCGTTGACTGCCGAATCACTGGCGATCTCGGGCGACATCACGCCGCCGTTGGACTGCACGATGAGCAGGGTTCCGCCGAAGCCGCGGTCAGCCAGCTGCTGCTTGATATTCGCCAGGTAGTTCTGCAGCTTGGGTCCGACGAAGGCGTTCAATACCGTGGTGCTGTGCCGCTCGTAGGCGCGGATCTGGGGCACGACATCGCTGGATATCGTGATGAAAACGCCGGGGAGCTCCTCGCGCAGGATTTCTGCGGTGCGCTGTTCGTGAGCGGGATCCAGGAAGGACCACAGATAGGAGACCGCGACCGCCTCGACGCCCTGCTCGCGGAACTGACGCGCTGCCGCACGCACGTCGTCCTCGTGCAGCGCCACGACCTCATTGCCGGACACATCGATACGTTCGCGGACCGTGGCAATGAGCTCCCGGGGGACAAGCGGAGCCGGCGGTGCGTACTTGGAGTCGTTCTGACGCTCCCGGATGCCGCGGCGCATGTTCAGCAGGTCACGGAAGCCGTGCGTCGTGACGAAGCCGGTCCTCGCCCCCTGATGAGTCAAGACGGCGTTGGTCGCGATCGTCGTGCCATGCACGATCGTGGACACCCCGCCGAGAAAGTCTTCCAACGACTCACCGAAGCTGTCGGCCGCTTTGGTCAATCCGTTCAGCAAGCCGACGGACGGATCGTGCGGGGTGGTCGGGGACTTGTAGATACGAGACTCACCGTCCCCTTCGACCACGAAGAGATCGGTAAAAGTACCTCCGATATCAATTCCGATCCGTCGACTCGCCTTGTTGCTTACGTTCGTCATAGAGAGAACTCCATTGCATGGAACCGTATGGACGCGCTGGAGGACGTGGAGCGCATCAGTGCAATTGCGGCTCGCGTGAATAGCGCAGCCAGTGTGAACCGAATCTGAGACTTACCAGAGGGGGGCGGTGTTTCCGTGACCGTAAACCCGCCTCACATTCGTCGACAACGCGCCGTTCGGCTCAGCCGAACAGACGTCGGAGCGCCGCCACCCCTCGGGAGTCGGCCGATCCGATGGGTCGAGTCACGGTGCGTGCTCGGAGAGCCGCTGAGCTGCCTCGAGCACGACGCGGGCGTACGCCTCTCCATGGGTGGGCAACCGGTACTCGAGGAAGCTCATACTCAGTGCCCACGACACGTCGCCCTGTCGATTGCTGATCGGTGCGGCGACACAGCACATGCCGTCGACAGCTTCCTCGACGTCCAGGGCGTACCCGCGCTCACGAACCGAGGACAGCTCCGTCTCCAGCGTCGAGAGCGTGGTGATGGAACGAGCCGTGAGAGACCTCAGCTCGCCATAGATGGTTCGGAGCTCACTGGGGGAGAGGTAGGCCAACAGCACCTTGCCTACCGCTGTGCAGTGCGCCGGGAGTCGTTCGCCCACCCGGGTCGCATTGACTCGAACCCCGGTGCGCGGTGCGATCTTCTCCAGGTAGACGACCTCGCTGCGATAGCGGGCCGCCAGCTGAACCGTCTCGTCGTGGGTGTCGGCCAGGTCGCGCATCGCTGACCAAGCCGGACCGGAGATCTCTGAGGTCATCCGCGCGCGGAGTCCCAGCTGGAAGGAGTGCCATCCGAGCCGGTAGCGGCCGCGCCCCGTGCGACGCAGGAGGCCGAGAGCGGCCATGCTCTGCATGTAATCCCAGATCGTCGTCTTGGGGAGGTCGAGTGCGCGGCACACGTCGCTGACCGTCCACTCGGGGGCATCGGAGGAGAAGAGATCCAGTATCCGCACGGCCCGTTCGAGACCGTCGATCATGCCGCAGCCCTTACCCGCATGATTGACAGAATACCGGGCCTGGATTACCCCATTTGTGGTCGGGGCCTGCGGTGTCCGCGTTCTTGCGGTGCGGGTGATCAACCAGAGGGCGAGCATCGCGAGGAGACCCCGACGCCGACTTCGAGCGCCGCCGACTTCCCCCAGGGCGACCACGGTGATCGTCCGATGAGGTGGAGGTCGGCCACGGGCTCGTCCGTGACCGGGCGGGTGCTCTCGTACCGGCCGTCCAAGGTCGTGGACTCCATCGCGGACCTTGTTGAGCGGATCTGAAACCGCCGACGCAAGGAAGATCACCCGTACGGAGCAGTGCGGTCCCGCTGCGGATGCGGGGCCGCACTCCCAGGGGGAACCTCCAGATATCAGGAGGTTTCACGATGGGTTCTTGGAAAGTCACTCTCTGTGCGAGTGTTGCCGCCGGAGTCGCGACACTCGCCCCGGCGGCGTACGGGGGGTACGCGGCGGACCCGGCGGGTGGGGGCAGCGTCTCGGTGACCCCGTCGTCCCCCGCCCCCGGCGCCGACGTGGCGCTGCGGGTCAGCGGCTGCGTCGGGACGACGGCCACCGCCACCTCGTCGGCGTTCGTCTCGGACGCCCGGCTCGCCGGCGCCGACGGCACGCTGGCCGGTGAGACCCGTATCCGCTCGACGGTGGAGCCCGGCTCGTACGACGTGCGGATCACCTGTGCCGACGTCCAGGTGAAGGGAACCGTCACCGTCTCCGGCGGCTCGGCGGCACCGTATGCCCCCGCTTCCCCGTCCGCCCCGGCCTCCCCGATCGCCCCCGTGGACGCGGGCGGCGGCGGCACCGCTCACTTCGCCTCGGTGGAGGTCCACGGGGACGGCCCGGGCACTGCCCACACGGTCACCGGCCTGATTCTCGCGGGTGTCGCCGCCACTGCCGTAGCGCTCCGGAGTACCCGCCGGAGTCGCAGGACGGACTGAACGGCCATGCCCGAAGACCTGCCCGACGCCCCGCCCGAACACCTGCCCGTACACCTGTCGGAAGACCGGGAGCGTTCCTCCGGCGGCCGTCTGCTGACCGGCCTCGCGTGGGCGATGTTGCTGCTCGGGCTGTGGCTGTGGGGGCGCGGGGTGAGCGACGTACGACTGGGGATATCCGGGCCGACCACCGGTGACGTGGCGGCCGTCGGGCGGCCGGCGGAGGACGAACTGCCGCCCGCAGCACAGCCTCTGCGGCCCGCGTTGCCGCAGCGCCTCGACATCCCCGACCTCGGCGTGCAGGCACCCGTCGTGGCCCGGGGGCTGGACACGCGGGGGGCGATCGAGCCGCCGCCCTTCGACCAGGCGGGCGTGGTCGGCTGGTACGGGGGCGGGGTGAAGCCGGGCGCGGCCGGGACCGCGCTGATGGTGGGGCATGTCGACACCGAGACCCGGCCCGCCGTCTTCTACAAGATCAGTGTGCTGCAGCCGGGCGCGACGGTCCGGGTGGTCCGCGACGACGGCAAGGTCGCCGAGTTCACCGTCGACGACGTCCAGGTCGTCGCCCGCGACGACTTCGACGCCCACGAGGCCTACGGCCCCCGCGAGCCCGGGCGCGCCGAACTGCGGCTGATCACCTGCGGCGGCACCTTCGACCGGGTGAGCCGCAGCTACACGGCGAACGTGATCGTGTCGGCGTACCTGTCGGGGACGGCCGGGTGAGCGGCGTGGCACCTGGCCCGGCCGACGGCTCGCTCCCCCTTGGGGCCGCCGACCGGGCCGGTCCTCGACCGCGTGGGCACGGGATGCGGGAGTAACCCGGCGACCGACGCGGGAGGTGCGGAAGGCACGGTGAGTGAAAGGCCGGCCGGGGGCTCGGGCCGTCCGAGACGACTGTAGAACGGATGTGCTCCCGGGCCTAGAGGGCATTTGACGCCAAGTCCCGGACCGGTGGCTCTCCGTCATCCCCGCAGGTGGCCCACGCCCTCATGGCGGCCTGCGCGAATCGTCGGCGTCCGCACGCCCACCCAGGTGCCGGGGGGCTGTAACAGGTCTCCGACAAGCTCGGGCTATCTCGTGGGCGTAGGGGGACGTATGTCAGGATTGAGACCGGGAAAAACTGCGCAGAACAGTGCACCCAAGGGGGAGTTGGATGTACGGCACGAGGGGGGCGCCGTCTTCGGCACGGGGCAGGATCTTCGCGGTGGCGCTGGGGGCGGCGCTGGCCATCGCGGGATGCTCCTCCGGCGGCGGGGACGACAACGAACCGGACGGCGGCACGAGCGCCGCGGTCACTCAACAGCCGGAGAAGACCGACCCGTTCTGGGTGAACCCGGACGGGAACGCGGCAGAGCAGCTCACGGCCTACGCGAAGGCCGGCAAGAAGGACGAGGCCGAGCAGATCCGCAAGATCGCCGAGCAGCCGACCGGCGAGTGGATCGGCCCGGAGAACCCGGAACAGGAGGCCCGCGGCTTCACCGAGGCCGCCGACAAGGCAGGCCGCACGGCACTCCTGGTCCTCTACAACATCCCGCACCGCGACTGCGGGCAGTACTCGCAGGGAGGCGCCGCCGACGGCAACGCCTACCGGGCCTGGATCGACGGCGTGGCCAAGGGCATCGGGGACCGTCCCGCCACGGTGATCCTGGAGCCGGACGCGATCCTGCACCTGGTGGACGGCTGCACCCAGGACGAGTTCCACGAGGAGCGCTACAACCTCCTCGAGGGCGCGGTCGGCACCCTCAAGGCCCTGAAGAACACGAAGGTCTACCTCGACGCGGGCAACGCCGGCTGGGGCCATCCCGACCAGGTGGTCGAACCGTTGCGGTCGGCGGGCGTCGACCGGGCCGACGGCTTCGCGGTCAACGTCTCCAACTTCTACTCCACCCAGGACTCCCTCGCCTACGGCAAGGAACTCTCGGCGAAGGTCGGCGACAAGCACTTCGTCATCGACACCAGCCGCAACGGCAACGGGCCGTATACGGGCGGCGATCCGAACGAGCGCTGGTGCAACCCGCCGGGCCGGGCGCTGGGCGAACCGCCGACGACGAAGACGGCTGACGCCCTGGTCGACGCGTACCTGTGGGTGAAGCGGCCGGGAGAGTCGGACGGCGAGTGCAAGGGCGGCCCCAAGGCGGGCCAGTGGTGGGCGGACTACGCGCTGAAGCTGGCCCGCGCTTCCGACTGAGAGCGACAGTGACACTTGGGGGCGCCCGGCCGCAGGCCGGGCGCCCCCAAGTTCGTGTCCGCTACGGGACCTTGACCCACTGCGCCACGCTGGGCGTCCCCTGGTCGTCGTCCACGAACAGCATGTACCACCCCGACTGGACGAGGTTCCTGTTCTTCGGCACGGTCACCGTGATCTTGTCGCCGGACGTCTTGAAGTCCAGCGCGATCGACCGCTGGTCGACGTCCGTGACGTGCGTCGACGCGCTCGGCCTGATCAGCCGCACCTTCCTGATGGACGAGGCGTGCTGCGAGGTGAACGTGCCGGTCCCCCCGCGCGCGATGGTCTGCGGGCCCCCGGACAGCGACGGCCGCGAGTCCCGGTAGAGGTACGGCGGCGTGTAGATCTCGATGCGCTGCTCGAACGTGCCCGGCTTGGTGTTGGCCTTGTCGCCGTACAGCGAGTCCGAGCCGAAGAACATCACCCGTCCGTCGGGCAGCAGGATCGACCCCGAGTGGTAGTTGCGGCCCACCAGCGGGTCGGCGACCCGGTCGAAGGTGTTGCTGTCCGGGTGGTAGATCCGCGCCTGGAGGATGTTGGAGTCGCCGCGGCCCCGGTAGTCCTCCGAGCCGCCCGACACCAGCACGGTGTCATCGGGCAGGACCGAGGCCTGCGCGTACCGCGTGCCCTTCTCCAGCGTCGGTCCGTCCACGAACTCCGGGTTGGCGTCCTTCAGGTCGATGATCCGCGTCTTGTTGCTGGACAGCTTGGACTCGCCGACCCCGCCGCCGCCGATCACCATGTACTTCTCGTCCTGCGCCGGCGCCAGCAGCACCGTGCCGGACGTCTCCATCATGTTGGGGTCGCTCAGTCCGGGCAGCTTGGTGAACTTGTTGGTGTCCACGTCCCAGATGCCCGGGTCGCGGCCCACATTGTCCGGCCCGTAGCCCGCGTTGGACCCCGAGTAGAAGATCTTGCCGTTCTGCATCAGGAACAGCGCGGGGTACGTCGGGAACTGCCGGATCGTCGACGTGTAGGTCCACTTCTTGGTCTTCGGGTCGAAGACCTCGTTCTTGCCCGGGACCAGCTGGCCGATGTCGTCCAGGCCGGAGACGCTGAGGACCTTGCCGTCGCTCAGGGTGGTGAGCGTCGGGTACCAGCGGGCCTCGTTCATCGGGTCGACCTTGATGTACTTCTCGGCGACCGGGTCGAACTCGTAGGCGTCCCTGATCCCCTGGAAGTCCTTCTTGTCGAGGGCGAGCTTCTGCGCGATGCCGTAGGTGTTGCGCGCGGTGACGCCGGTCAGGCCCTGGATGCGGTAGTTGTCCTGGGTGCCGGTCTCGTACTTCGAGCCGCTCTTCTGCGCCTCCACGTAGATACGGCCGAGGCCCGGGTCGTTGCGCAGGAACTTGCCGGTCTTCGGGTCGAAGACCTTCTTGGCGCGCGGCACGAGCACCGGGTCCTTGGAGACGAAGGTCTTGCCGTTCTCCTTGCCGGTGAACTTGGTGCCCGCGGGCAGCGTGATCGGCTTGTCGGGGTTCTCGTTGTGGACGATCATCAGGCCGCCGGCCTTGGTGACGTCACCCTTCAGCTTCTCGTACCGCTTGGTGCCGCCCGCGATCAGGATGTTGCCGTCGGCGAGCTGGGTGTGGCCCGTGCAGAACAGGTCGCTCGGCGTGGGCACCTTCTTGATGGTGCCCTTGACCGGGTCCCAGATACGGCTGTCGAACTTCTTGGCGTCGAAGTTTTCCTGGTTGTTGCCCGATCCCGCCACGAGCAGGACCTTGCCGGTGTGCAGGAGGACCGCGTGGATGGTGTCCTGGCGGAACTCCTTGGGGAACTCGACTATCTGCCAGCGGCCGTTGTCGGCCTTGTACTCCGGTCTGTTGATCGCGTAGGCGTGGTATTTCTCGGTCCCGAAGCGGTAGACCCACGGGCCGTTCATCCCGGCCAGCGCGAGGACCACCACCGTACCAACAGCGAGTCGACGTGCGCGTCGGCGGCCGGCTCGGTCATTCATTCCTTACGTCCCCCAAGTCCACCCAGCGCGATCTCCATGGTCTGGTCGCCGCTCCCGCTCGATGCGGCCCAGGTCGGCCTGGGCGCCGGGCCGTGCGGTGCGTACGGCGCGGGCACGCCCGCGGCCGGCGTCGCCGCCGGGACCGCGTCCTGTGGCTCCGGTACGGGCTCAGCGGGCCGTTTCCTCGCCTGCCGGAGCATGTACCGCCAGGCGAAGATCGGCGACGCGGTGATCAGCAGGGCGAACGAGGCCCAGATGAGCATCGCGGGGTGGGAGTGCCCCTGCATGAACCCGGCGGCGATCGACGCGGCGAAGACCAGGATGAAGAACAGGTGGATGCGGAAGGTCCCGAACAAGGTGTCCGGGCTGGCCGAGTCGCCCTTGGGCGTCACCACGAACTTGCTCTTGCGGCGCAGCACCGTGTCCAGCAGCGAGCGGGCGTAGACCGGCGCGGACAGCGCCGACATCACCATGCCGGCCACACCGCCCGAACCCTCCGGCTCGTGCGGGGAGACGTTGTGCCGCCGGTTCCAGACGTACAGGCCGATCTGGAGCGCGGAGGCGTTGCCGTACAGCATCAGCCACACGGTCGGGTCGATGTTCACACCCGAGGCGCCCAGGCCCAGGAACAGCGCACAACTCAGTCCCGCGAGGATCCAGTTGAGGGCCGACATCGGATAGAAGATGATCATCATGGTGTAGTTGAAGAGCTTGCCCGGCGGCAGCGAGAAGAAGCCCTTCCAGTACTGCTTGAGGATGGTCTCGTAGGTGCCCCGGGACCAGCGCAGCTGCTGAGTGAAGAAGTCCGTCCAGGCGGCGGGTCCCTCACCGACCGCGAGCACGTCCGGCGTGTAGACCGACCTCCACTTCTTCCCCGTGGCCGGGTTGCGGTGCCGGTGGATCTCGAAGCCGGTCGCCATGTCCTCGGTGATCGAGTCGTACAGGCCGCCGATCTGCTTCAGCGCACTGATGCGTACGGCGTTGGAGGTGCCCACGAACATCGGTGCGCCGTAGGCGTTTCCAGCCCGCTGGATCAGTGCGTGGAAGAGGAACTGCTGCGACTCGGCGGCCTTGGTGATGGGGTTGTCGTAGTTCCCGTAGACCTGCGGGCCGATGACGAAGCCGACGTCCGGGTCGCGGAAGAAGCCGAGCATCCGCTCCAGGTAGTTGGGCAGCGGCACGTGGTCGGTGTCGACGGAGGCGAAGTAGTCGTACTCGTCGCCGTGCGCCTCGAGCCAGGCGTTGTAGTTGCCGTGCTTGGTCTTGGCACGGTGCGCACCCTTGGGCCGGTTCCACTTCTCGACGCCCTTGCGGGTGAAGTGGTGCACGCCGAGCCGGGCGCAGACCGCCTTGACCTCGGGGTCGTCGCCCTCGTCGAGCAGCCAGACATGCAGCAGACCCCGGTGGCGCAGCCGGACGGCGGCCTCCAGGGTCCTGGTCACCATCTCCAGCGGCTCCTTGCCGGGCACGAAGGAGGTCAGGAAGGCGACTCTGGTGCCGGTCTCGGGCACGACCGGGATCGGGTCGCGGGCGACCAGCGTGGCGTGCGCGTTCGACAGCACGTTCATGCAGCGGAAGAACTCGATCAGACCGATCGAGACGAGCATGACGACGTCGAGCGTGGGCAGCCAGGCGTAGGCGGGGTAGTCGCGCTCGGTCCAGTGCTCCGGCTGCAACAGCCAGCCCAGCAGGACCAGCGACAGCAGCGGAGCCGCGCCCAGCATGAGGGCGGCCCGGATCCGGTGCGGCTCCTGAGAGAGCAGCGAGCGGTACTGCACCTTGTACGGCTTGTTCGGGTCGGGCTGGGTGAGGGGCCCCGCCAGCCTGCTGTAGTGCTCGTAGTCGTATCTCGGCAGTGTTTTCTTCAATCGGCGGAACTGGCCGGTCCGGTGCGAAGGCACCCTGAGCTGGGTGGTTTGTGACGGATCGAAGTTATGCCGGGCGCCCGTCGGCGTCGACGTCATGAGTCATCCCCCCACACGCAGGTCACCGCGTGTCTGTCGGTTCCTTACACCTGCTTCGACCCCCCTCGGCCTACACAGGTGCTTCAGTGGCGAGGCACAGCTGCCACACAACCTATGGACATGGAACTGCGCCCTTCCGGTTGCAGGGTGCCCCCCTCGGCACGCCTCCATGAACGGGGCCCCTCTCCCCGCATCAGCCGCAACCGGCTCCTTGCCCCCCAAGTGCCGCCAATCCGCAGCATCTTGGGAAACAGGGTTCTACGGCGTTCAGCATGATCGCAAGATGCGAAACGCGGTGTTTACCGGTCATACGCGCTTATTGGGGTGCCTGTGGGGGAGTTGTGGATCGGTTGTGGACAGTCGGGCGCGAATGTTGCCGAAGTGCTCTCTTATGGTCTCTTCCGCTCGAACCGCGTCACCCGAGCACACCGTGTGCACGATCTCCCGGTGCTGGCGGCAGGTGACCAGAGGATCCTGCGGCACATCAGCCAGATCGGTGCGCACGCGGTGGAAGGCGTCCCAGAACGCCTCCAGTACCTCGCACGACAGCACGTTTCCCAGGCACCGGTAGAGGGTGGCGTGAAAGGCCCGGTCCGTCTCGGCGAGGTCTTCGATCATGGGTGCGAGGGACATGGGTCCCACCTAGGTGCCGAAGCCGTGCCGGATCTCGACGATGCCCATCGCCTGGAGCGCCTCCAGTGCCTCGCGCGCCGAGCTTCTTGATCAGCTCCTGGAGATCTCGGGCTGCCATGGCGGGAGGGCATCCGGCCAAACAACGAAAAAGCCCCTCGTTCGTACGAGGGGCTTCTTCCGTCTGTGCGCCGCCAGGGACTCGAACCCCGGACCCGCTGATTAAGAGTCAGCTGCTCTAACCAACTGAGCTAGCGGCGCCTGCTGACATCGATAACTCTACATGACGTGCGGAGGTGCTCCCGACCACCTCGTGGCCGTCTCGCGGGCGCCTCCGGCCGCTTTCCGCCCCTCGCGGCCCCGCCACCCGGCCGCAGTACATCATTCGGACCGTCAACATGCGCACCCCGAGGACAGTTGGGAAACTGATCGCCGTGTACACGCGCGGACATTTCCACCTGGAGTGTGAGGGGAATCGCATGGCGGCTCCGGTATTCGAGGAATTCGATCCCGCGAGCGACTGCGACTGCCCGGGATGCGCCCACTGGCGCCGCGTCCTGCCGCATTCCCCCGCCCGCACCACCGGCCGGCCGGCCGCCCACCGTGCCCTGGTCGTGGCCGCCGCCGCGTCCGCCGCGCTCGGTGCGGCGGCCACGGCACCCGCTCTCGCCGCCCCGCACGCACCCGGGCGGGCGGGCGTTCCCGCAGGTGACGAGCCCGACACCCCGCAGGGCAGCAAGGCCCCGCTGCACGGCCCCGGCGGCGGCCCGGGCAGGCCGGGCAGGTCGACGGGCACGGGCAGGACACCCGCGACCACCCGTGCGGAGATCATCAACCGGGCGCGGAAATGGATCGACGCCGACGTGCCGTACAGCATGGACGCCTACTGGTCCGACGGGTACCGGCAGGACTGCTCGGGCTTCGTCTCCATGGCCTGGAACCTGCCGGGAAACGAATCGACGGGCAGTCTCGAGCGGTACGGGGAGCGGATTCCCAAGGCGGAACTCCAGCCCGGGGACATTCTGCTGTTCCACAATCCGGCGGACCCGGAGAAAGGCTCGCACGTCGTCCTTTTCGGCGGCTGGACGGACTACACGCACACCTCCTACAACGCCTACGAACAGATCCCCCCGCGCACCCGCCGCCGGGCCACCCCTTATGCCTACTGGAGCCACTCGGACCGGTACCTCGCCTACCGCTACAAGGGGCTCGCGGCGGACGCGGCGGGCGCGAATCCGGACGGGGGTGGCGCGGTGACTCCGTATCCCGGAGTGGCGTACTTCGGTCCCGGCGCGAACAACGAGTACGTCACCCTGCTGGGCCGGATGCTGGTGCGGCTGGGCGCCGGTGGGCTCTACGCCTCCGGTCCGGGCCCTCGGTGGTCCGACGCGGATCGTCGGGCCACCGAGGCGTTCCAGCTGGCCCAGGGCTGGACGGGCGCGGCCGCGGACGGACTGCCGGACCCGCGGACCTGGGACCTGCTGGCCGCCCGCGCCGGCCGGGACATCGCGACCGGGGCGGCAGGCCCGTCGGCGCAGCCCGCCAAGGCCCCCGCCAAGGCCCCCGCCTACCCGGGCCGGGGCCTGTTCCGGCCGGGCGCCGACAACAAGTACGTCACCCTGCTCGGCCGGCAGCTGGTGAAGAAGGGGTTCGGCAAGCACTACACGACCCGGCCGGGTCCGCGCTGGGGCGAGACGGACCGGCGTGCCGTCGAGGCCTTCCAGCGCTCCCAGGGCTGGCGGGGCGGCGCGGCGGACGGCTACCCGGGGCCGGAGACCTGGCGGCGGATCTTCTCGTAAACCACTCGCAGACCACAACCACTGGCACTACTCGCCCACTGTTGTGACGCATCTGGCGCGGAGGCTGGAGGCACGCATGAGCAGTACGACCACTTCACAGACACCCGAACCGGACGGACCGGGGCCGGCCGAGGCAGAGACCCGGCCCGTCCGGCTCATCCAGAACGAGGTGACCACCGAGATCCCCGTCCATCTGCTGTTCCGCGACGAACTCGACCCGGTGTCCGTGCCGCTCAAGCCCGCGGTCGTGGGGCGTCGGCAGGGCACCGGCGAGCAGCCGCGCTTCCGGCGCCCGGTGCCGGTGAAGGCGCGCCCGGTGGCTCAGGTCGACCCCGACCTGATGGAGCGGCCCGGGCGGGTGCTGCCCGGCACGGTGGGCGTGCTCGCCGGGACCTGTGGGGCGGCCGGCTGCGCGGCCACCTCCTGGTGGGCGGGCGTGCTGCCGCCAGTGGCGGTGCAGGCGCTGGGGCTGCCGGCGTACGCGGGGGCCGGGCTCGGTCCGGCGCAGTGGGCGGCGTATGCCGGGGCCGGGGCGCTCGGGCTGCTCGGCTTCGGCGGCCTCGCCCGGGGCCTGACCGGACGGGCCTGGGTACTCGGCCTGTTCGGCCGCTACCGGGGGACCGTCCGGCGCACCGGCCTGATGTGGGTCAACCCGCTGCTGCTGCGCCGCCGGGTCGACGTACGGCTGCGGCACTGGCGCAGCGAGCCGATGCCGGCCGCCGACGGCAACGGGGTCGCGCTGCGGGTGGTGGTGCTGGTGGTGTGGCGGGTGCGGGACACCGCGCGGGCCACGCTCGGGGTCGAGGACCACGAGACGTATCTGCGCGAGTGCGTGGAGGCGGCGCTGGCCCGGGTGCCGGTGGAGATGCCGGGCGCGGCGCGGGGCTCGCTGGACGTGGCTACCGACGCGCTGACCCGCCGGGTGGCGCAGGACGCGGGGCCGGTGGGCCTGCAGGTGTTCTCGGTGCGGCCGGTGCGGGTGGAGTACGCCCCGGAGGTCGCCGCCGCGATGCACCGCCGCCGGATCGCCGCGCTGGACGCGCAGCACCGGGCGAGTGTGCTCACCTCGGTCGTCGACTCGGTGGAGGACACGGTGACCCGGCTGACCATGCGCGGACTGGTCGAGCTGGACGACTACGAACGCAAGGCGCTGGTGAAGGACCTGACGGTGGCGTTCTGCGCGGGGCGAGGGGAAGCGGCTCCGTGATTGGTATGGACATGTTCAAGTGGTGGCAATAATCTGGGACTTGGTCTAGACCTGCACAGCTCACTGAACCTCCCCCACGTTCTCCAGGAGCGGCAGCATGCGCAGAAAGACCAAGTGGTATGCCGCCGTGGTGGGCCTCGCCACGTCCGGAGCCATCGTGCTCTCGTCGGGCGGTGCCAGCAGCCACGGCTACACCGACCTCCCCATCAGCAGGCAGAAGCTCTGCCAGAACGGCACCGTGACGAACTGCGGCGACATCCAGTGGGAGCCGCAGAGCGTCGAGGGCCCCAAGGGCTTCCCGGCCGCGGGTCCGGCCGACGGCCAGATCTGTTCCGCCAACAACACACGGTTCGCCCAGCTCGACAGCCCGAAGACCCCGTCGGGCGGCGCCTGGCCGACCACCCAGGTGACCGGCGGTCAGAGCTACACGTTCCGCTGGCAGTTCACCGCCATGCACGCCACGACCGACTTCAAGTACTACGTCACCAAGCAGGGCTGGAACCAGAACCACAACCTGGCCCGCTCCGACCTCACCACCACACCGTTCCTGACGGTGCCCTACAACGGCCAGCGTCCCCCGGCCACGCTCTCCCACAGCGGCACGCTGCCGTCCGGGCTGAGCGGCCACCACGTCATCGTCGCGGTATGGACGATCGCGGACACGAGCAACGCGTTCTACGCCTGCTCCGACGTCACCTTCTGATCCCCCCTTGGGCAGGGTCCGCGTGCGCCGGTACCACCGGTTCCGGCGCACGCGGTCTCGCCCTGCTCGGGGTGGGCGTGATCGGCATGCTCAAGGTGATGATCCGGTACTGGTGAGTTCTGAGGATCCCTTGAGCTGATCGGGCGCCGCCCGAGGGTAGGTTCCCGACACGCCTACCGATCGGTACGGCGTGGAGATCGGGGGATCCCATGGACGTGATGTTCTACGCCGTTCCCGGCCTGATCATGGCCGCGGCTCTCTTCATGGCGTACCGCGTGGTGCGCCGCACGGTCCAGGTGCGGATGGCCTGGAACAGCGGACTGACGGCCGAGGCGCGCTGTCTGCGGACCTTCACCACGGTGCACGGCGGCGGTGAGTCGCGCGTGCGCACGACCCTGCACCATGTCTACGAGTTCACCGCGCGCGACGGCCGCACGGTCCGCTTCGAGGAGGAGGACGGCCCGGCCACCGTCGTCGAGGGCGACATCGTCACCGTGCACTACAAGGACGGGCGTCGCGAGGTGATCGCCACGGCCCTCCCGCCGCGCAAGGTCAAGCAGGCGGCGGGCACCCTCGCCCTGCTGGCCTTCCTCGGCGTGGTCGTCGGGTTCTGCGTCGTCTTCATGGTGACGTACACCGAGGTCTTCGCCACGTCGGACATCGGCGGCTTCTAGGACAGGTCCTGAGCAGCCTTGTCGAAGTCCGGTGCGGTATCGCGCCGCAAGGGGCGCGGGGCTGTGGCAGATTCGGGCAGCACGGGCTCTCCACTTCTGACGGTGCGTCAACTACCGTGCCCGTTCATGGAGTCGACGAGGGGCACGGTCGCCGAACTCGTAGCGGCGCGGTGGGGTGACCACCGGCCGGGGCTGTGGTTCGAGGAGCGGGTGCTGACGCACCACGAGGTGGCGGCCGGGGCCGCGGCCCGGGCGGCGCTGCTGGCCGACCTGCTGCCGCCGGGCGCCGAACCGCATGTGGGCGTCCTGCTCGACAACACCCCGGAGTTCCCGCTGTGGCTGGGCGCGGCCGCGCTGGCCGGAGCGGCCGTCGCCGGGGTCAATCCCACCCGCCGGGGACCTGAGCTGGCCCGCGACATCCGGCACACCGAGTGCCGGGTCGTGATCACCGAGCGGGCCCATCTGCCCCTCCTCGACGGACTCGAACTCCCCGGTGTGCGCCTGCTGGTGACCGACAGCGAGGCCTACGCCGATCTGCTCACCCCGTACGCGGACGCCCGGCCGGACGCCTCCCGGGCGACCCCGGCCGACCGTGTCCTGCTGTACTTCACCTCCGGCTCGACCGGCGCCCCCAAGGCCGCGATCTGCTCCCAGGGCCGGCTGGCCGCCGCCGGCCGCTCGCTGGCGGACCACTTCGGTGTCCGCCCGGACGACGTGCACTACGTCTGCATGCCGATGTTCCACGGCAACGCGGTGATCGCCGACTGGGCGCCTGCGCTGGCGGCCGGAGCGGGGGTGGCGCTGCGGCGGCGCTTCTCCGCGTCGCGGTTCCTGGCGGACGTACGGCGCTACCGGGCGACGTACTTCACCTATGTGGGACGCGCGGTGCAGTACCTCCTGGCCACCGAGCCCCGCCCCGACGACCGGGACAACCCGCTGCGGCTGGGCTTCGGGACGGAGGCGGGCGCGGTGGACGCGGCGGCTTTCGAGCGGCGGTTCGGGGTGCGGCTGGTGGAGGGGTACGGCTCCTCCGAGGGCGGGGCCGCGGTCCAGTGGATGCCGGGGACGCCGGCGGGGGCGGTCGGGCGGGCGGCCCGCGGGGGCGATCTCGTCGTCCTCGACCCGCAGACGCGCGCGGAGTGTCCGACGGCCGTCTTCGACCCGGCCGGGCGGCTGCTCAACGGGGACGAGGCGATCGGGGAGCTGGTCAACCGCGGTCCGAACCCCTTCGAGGGCTACTGGCGCAACCCCGAGGCGGACCGCGAGCGGCGACGATGGGGAGGCTGGTACTGGACCGGCGATCTCTTCTACCGGGACGCGGACGGCTTCCTCTACTTCGCCGGGCGGACCGACGACCGGCTGCGCGTGGACAGCGAGAACCTCGCCGCCGCGCTGATCGAGAACATCCTCGCCCGGTACGAGGGTGCCGCGGCCGTCGCCGTGTACGCGGTGCCGGATCCGGTGGCCGGGGACCAGGTCATGGCGACGCTCGCCGGCGACTTCGACCCGCTCGGCTTCGCGGAGTTCCTGCTGGCCCAGCCGGACCTGGGGACGAAGATGGCGCCACGGTTCGTGCGGGTGGTGGAGCGGATGCCGGTGACCGCCACGAACAAGATCCATCGGGCGGGGCTCCGGCGGGAGGGATTCCGGTGCGCCGATCCGGTGTGGTGGAGGCCGCCCGGGGCGGGTGCGTACCGGAGGCTGAGCGCCGAGGACCTGGCCGGGCTGGTGGCGGAGTACCGGGCGCGGGGGCGGGAGGAGAGAATAGCGAAAGAGCCCCCCGCTTCCGCGAGGGGCTCCTCATCTGTGCGCCGCCAGGGACTCGAACCCCGGACCCGCTGATTAAGAGTCAGCTGCTCTAACCAACTGAGCTAGCGGCGCATGACTCCCGCCTTCCGCTCTCGCGGTCGGCGACGAAGAAAATACTACCTGGTCCACGGGCATGCTGGTGACCACCCGAGGGGCCACGCGGACGGGCGGCATGATCGGCCGGACAGGCCCTAGATCGCCAGCGAGAGCAGCACGGGCGCCGCGTTCCTGTTCAGCGCGTCCGCCGCCTGCCGGAGCCGGTGCGCGTGCTCCAGCGGGAGGGACACCGCCAGGCAGCCCACCGAGGACCCGGCCGTGATCGGGACGGCCGCACAGACCGTGCCGACCGCGTACTCCTGGAGGTCGAGGACCGGCACCGTGGGCGGCTGGGACTCCAGGCAGGAGAGCAGGAGCCGGTCGCTGGTGATGGTGCGCGAGGTGAGGCGGGCCATCTTGTGCCGGGCGAGGTGGTCGCGTCGGCTGTTGTGGTCGAGCTGGCCGAGCAGGGTCTTGCCGATCGCGGTGGCGTGCGCGGAGTAGCGGAAGTCGACCCACTCGTTGACGGCGGGGGTGGTGGGGCTGTCGGCGTACTGGGTGACCTTGACCTCGCCGTCGACGTACCGGCTGATGTAGACGGCGGCGCCGACGGAGTCGCGCAGTCGGTCGAGGGTGTGCTGGAGCTTCTCGCGCAGGGCCTGCTCGCGGTCCTGGGCGGAGCCCAGGCGGGCGAGGGCGTGGCCGGTGACGTACGCCCCGTCGGTCACCTGCTCGACGTAGCCCTCGCGGCGCAGCATCCGCAGAAGCGCGGTCAGCCGCTCCATGCCTATGCCGGTCTCGCGGGCGAGCAGGGTGTCGGTGACACCGCTGGAGTGCCGTGCCACCGTCTCGAGGACGCGCAGGGCGTCCTGAGCCGAGTGGTACGGCGCGGTCGGCTCGTGCTTCAGCGCCACGGTTAATCCCCCCGGTCGCTTTCTGGGCCGTGATCCGGGACACCGGATCCCCTCCACGATAACCGGCAAGAGCCATTTCGGGAGGGGGTATTGGCGAGATTGTGGCCCCTCAACTGCGGCAATGTCACTCTGGCATATGCCAAAGTCATGCCACGCGATTCAGACCTGGGGTGATGGCGCGCGCACTTCCCGTAATCACAGCACGGCGCCGAGGAATTCCCGGGTGCGTTCGTGGTCGGGATCGCCGAAGAGCTTCTCCGGCGGCCCGGATTCGATGACGCGGCCCGCGTCGAACATCAACACCTGGTCGGAGATGTCCCGGGCGAAGTTCATCTCGTGGGTCACGCAGAGCATGGTGATGTCGGTGGAGCGGGCGATGTCCCTGAGCAGGTCGAGGACGCCCGCCACCAGCTCCGGGTCCAGCGCCGAGGTCACCTCGTCGAGCAGCAGCACCTGCGGCCGCATGGCGAGCGCCCGGGCGATCGCCACCCGCTGTTGTTGGCCGCCGGAGAGTTGAGTCGGGCGAAAGTCGCACTTGTCGGCGAGACCCACCAGGTCCAGCAGCTCGCGGGCGCGCGCCTCAGCTTCGTCCTTGGACAGCCCGAGGACGGTCACGGGCGCCTCGGTGATGTTCCTGAGCACGGTCATGTTCGGGAAGAGGTTGAACTGCTGGAAGACCATCCCGATCTTCTTGCGGACCTCGCGGATCTGCTTCTCCGGGGCCGGATGGAGCCGCTCCCCGGCGACCGTGACCGTGCCCTCGTCGGGCTTGGCCAGGGTCATCAGCAGCCGCAGGATCGTCGTCTTGCCGGAACCGGACGGGCCGATCAGCGTGACGTGCTTGCCGGAGTCGACGGAGAAATCGAGCCGGTCGAGGACGGTGTTGTCACCGAAGCGCTTGGTGACCTGGTCGAAGCGGATCAGTTCGCTGCCGTCCACCGGCGGATTGGTGTGGGCGTCGGGATCTTTCATCAGGGGGGTGTCAGCGGACAAGACGTCGCTCCAGGGCTCGCAGAAGAAGGGAGGCCAGATAGGAAATGAGGATGAAGGCCACGCCGATCACCGTGAGAGGCTCGGTGAACTGGAAGTGCTGCTGGGAGAAGAGCCGGGCCCGGCCGAGCATCTCCAGCACGGTGATCACCATCAGCATCGGCGTGTCCTTGAGCATGGCGATGACGTAGTTGCCGAGGGCCGGCACGACCCGGCGGATCGCCTGCGGAAGGATCACCGCCTGCCAGGTCCTGGTGACGGGCAGGCTGAGTGCCGTCGCCGCCTCCCACTGGCCGGCCGGCACCGCCTCGATCCCGGCCCGGTAGACCTGCATCGTGTACGTCGAGTAGTGCAGGCCGATGCCGACCACACCGGTGGTCAGCGCGGAGAGGGTGAGTCCCCACTCGGGCAGCACGTAGAACAGGAAGAACAGCTGCACCAGCAGCGGGGTGTCGCGGACGAACTCGGTGACCACTCCGACCGGCCAGCGCACCCAGCGCGTGGGCGTGCGCATCAGCAGCGCCCACACCAGCCCGAGGGCGAAGGAGATCAGCGAGCCGAGGGCCAGCGCCTCCAGGGTGACCACCAGGCCGTCCCAGAAGTGCGGCATGAAGTCCTGTACGGCGTTCCAGTCCCACTTCACGCGACACCACCCCCGACACCGGTCGTCTCGGCCCGCTTCAGCTCATGCGCGGCCACCCCGCGCTGCGGCGCCTTGCCGACCCCGGCCTTCAGCCGCTTCTCCAGACCGCGCATGAGGCGCGTGAGCAGGAAGGCGATCACGAAGTAGATCAGCAGTACGTACGTGTAGATCTCCGCGCTCTGCTGGAGCGCCAGCCGCACCAGGTTGGCGCTGAAGGTCAGATCGCCCATGCCCATGACGGACACCAGGGCCGTCCCCTTGAGCAGCTCGATCAGCAGGTTGGAGAACGGCGGGATCATCTCCGGCACCGCCTGCGGCAGCAGGATCAGCCGCATCCGCTGCCAGGGCGTGAAGCTGAGCGCGATGCCGCCCTCCTTCTGCGCCGGGTCGACGGCGTTCAGCGCACCGCGCACGATCTCCGAGCCGTACGCCCCGTAGGTCAGCCCCAGCGCCAGCGTGCCCGCCCACATCGGCACCAGCTGCCAGCCGAAGGCGATCGGCAGCACGAAGAACACCCAGAAGATCATGACGAGGGCCGAGGTCCCGCGGAACACCTCGGTGTAGAGGCCCGCGAGGAAACGGACGATCCACAGGCGGTGGGTGCGGGCGACGCCGGCCACGAAGGCGACGGTCGCGGCCAGCAGCGCGCTGTAGACCAGCAGTTGGACGGTGGTCCATATGCCTTTGAGTACGAGTTCCCAGAGTCCCGAGGTCATCCGCCGCACAGCTCCTTCGCGGTCAGATCGGTCATCTCGGCCTTGCCGAAGCCGAATGGCCGCAGGATGCGCAGAAGCTCGCCGCTCTTGCGCAGCTTCTTCAGCTCGGCGTTGAAGGCGTCCCGCAGCTTCGTCTCGGTCGGCCGGAACGCGAACGCGCCGCCGTCGATGTGCGGTTTGCCGTCCACGATCGGAACGAAGGGCTTGGTGGTCTCCGCCTTGGCCGACTTCGCCACCACCTGGCGGACGGTGACGGCGGTCCCGGCGAAGAAGTCGACGCGCCCGGCCTCGACGGCGTTCAGCCCGGCCACCTGGTCCGGGACGATCAGGATGTCGCTCTCCTTGTAGCCGGCCTCGACCGCGTGCTGGATCTGCGCGTACCCGGTTCCGATGGCACACTTGGCCTTCTTCGCCGCGGCGTCCTTGAAGGTGTGCAACCCCTTCGGGTTTCCCTTCCGGACGACGAACGAATCGAGCATCTGGTAGTCGGGGTCGGCGAAGATGACCTGCCTGCAGCGGTCCGGGGTGACGTACATCCCGGCGGCCACGACGTCGAACTGCTGCGAGTTCAGCCCCGGAATGAGCGAGCCGAACTCCGTCGGCACGGGCTGGACCCGGTCGACCCCGAGCCGTTTGAAGACGACCTTCGCCAACTCCGGCGCCTCGCCGGTCAGATCACCGTTCCTGTCGATGTAGCCGAAGGGGATCTCGCCCGCTATCCCGAGTCGTACGACGCCCTGCGCCCTGAGCCGGTCGAGCAGATCACCGCCCTCCGTGGTGGACGCTGTGGCCACCCGGCTGCAGCCGGCGGCACCCAGCGCGCCGACCGCCGCCACCGCCGCGAGCAGCGATCGGCGTGCGGGCGCGGGTATGTGTTCGCCATTCCCAATAGGTGGAGCCATGGGCGCGCGGCTACCCGAGACCATGCGACTTATTCAGATCAATTTCGGCCCCGATCACTCACAAGGCGCCCTTGACCGGCGCGGGACCATGGAACGCATGGCTGATCGCTACATCGAAGTCTCGCTGGTCAAGCGGGGAATCCACTGCACGGCACAGCTGCTCGACGACCGGGCGCCCCTCACCTGCGCGGCCGTGTGGGATTCCCTCCCGCTGTCCGGCGACGTCTATCACGCGAAGTACGCACGCAACGAGATCTACGCCCTTTTCCCGCCTTTCGCGAAATCGGAGCCACCCCTGGAAAATCCGACAGTCACCCCGATCCCCGGAGATCTCTGTTATTTCTCCTTCGCGGGCGCGGAGTTGGGCACGAAGGCGTACGGCTACGACGCCGAGGTGCGCCCCGGCACCACGGTCGTCGACCTCGCCCTCTTCTACGAGCGCAACAACCTGCTCCTCAACGGCGATGTGGGCTGGGTGCCCGGCATCGTCTGGGGCCAGATCGTGGACGGCCTGGCGGCCATGACCGAGGCGTGCAACGACCTGTGGCGGTCGGGGGCGGCAGGGGAGACGCTCAGCTTCCGGAGGAAGTGAACGAGGGGAAAGCGAACGAAGCCGCGACCCCCGCCTCGTACAGCGCGTGGGCCGCACGCAGTACCAGGTCGTCGCGGTGCCGGGCGGCCACGATCTGCATCCCCACCGGCAGACCGGCACCGTCCGCCCCCACCGGGACGGTCGCCGCGGGCTGCTGCGTCATGTTGAACGGGTACGTGAACGGCGTCCACCCCGTCCAGCGCCGGTACCCGGAGCCCTTCGGCACCTCGATCCCCGCCTCGAACGCGGTGATCGGCAGCGTCGGCGTGACCAGCAGGTCGTACGACTCGTGGAAACGGCCCATGCGCCGACCGAGTTCCATCCGGACGTCCACCGCGGCCAGGTAGTCCAGCGCCGACCGGCGCGCCCCCGTCGCGCTGATCTCCCGCAGCCCCGGGTCCAGCGACTCCCGCTGCCGCGGCCCGAGATGCTGGGTCACGCGGGCCGCGCCGCTGAACCACAGCGTGTGGAAGGCGTCCACCGGGTCCGTGAAGTCCGGGTCGGTCTCCTCGACGTACGCGCCGAGCCGGGCGAGCCCTTCAACTGCCCGCCGCACCGCCGCCGCGACCGCCGGAGCCACCGCCACCTGCCCGCCGAACGAGGGCGAGTACGCCACCCGCAGCCCCCGCACACCCCCGGCCAGCGTGTCCGTGAACGACGCACCCGCCGGCCCGAGCGCCGACCAGTCCCGCGCGTCCGGCGCGGCGATCACGTCCAGCAGCAGTGCCGCGTCCGCCGCGTCCCGGGTCATCGGCCCCACGTGCGACAGCGTGCCGAAGGCGCTCGCGGGGTACAGCGGGACGCGCCCGTACGTCGGTTTCAGCGCGAAGACCCCGCAGAAGGCCGCCGGGATGCGCACGCTGCCCCCGCCGTCCGTGCCCAGCGAGAGCGGGCCCGCGCCGAGGGCCACGGCGGCCGCGCTGCCGCCGCTGGAGCCGCCCGCCGTGCGTGAGGTGTCGTACGGATTGCGGGTCGCCCCGCTCAGCGGCGAGTCGGTGACGCCCTTCCAACCGAACTCGGGTGTCGTGGTCTTGCCGAGGAAGACGGCGCCCTGCTCACGCAGCCGGGCGACGGCGGGCGCGTCCTCGTCCCAGCTTCCCTCCTCGGAAATGGTCTTCGAGCCGCGCAGGGTCGGCGCGCCGCGCAGCAGCAGGATGTCCTTCACCGTGACCGGTACGCCGTCCACCGGCCCGTACGGTTCGCCGCGCCGCCAGCGGTCCGCCGACTCCCGTGCCCGGGCGAGCGCCTCGTCCGCGAAGAGACGCACGAACGCGTTCACCTCCGGCTGGATGCGCTCGGCCCGCTCCAGCGCCGCGCGGGTCGCCGCCACGGGGCTGAACTCGCCCTTGCGGAAGCCCTCGACGAGTCGTACGGCGGTCAGCTCGGTGAGTTCCGTCGGCTCCGTCATGCACCCTCCTGGCGGCGTCAGTGTCCGGGTACGTATCCGCGCTTCTTGTCGACCACGTTCGGCAGGGTCCGGCCCGCCTCCCAGCGCTCGTACAACTCGACGAACTGCGCGCCGAGGTCGTCCCGCCAGCCGACCGTGTCACCGCTCATGTGCGGGGACACGATCAGCCCGGGGACCTGCCACAGCGGGCTTTCTGGGGTGAGGGGTTCGGCCTCGAAGACGTCCAGGGCGGCCCCCGCGATCCAGCGCTTGGCGAGCGCCTCGGCGAGCGCGTCCTCGACGACCAGCTGCCCGCGCCCGACGTTCACGAACCGGGCCGAGGGCTGCATGACGCCGAAGCGGCGGGTGTCGAACATGTGGTGCGTCTGGTCCGTGAGCGGCGCGGCCGCGATCACCCAGTCGGCGCGGGCCAGCAGCCGGTCCAGGTCCTGGGGGCCGTGGATGCCGGTGCGCGGCACGCGGCCGACGAGCGCCGTCGTCACGTCGAGCGCCTTGAGGGTGCGGGCGATCGCCCGCCCGATGGGGCCCGACCCGACGACGCACGCGCGCGTGCCGGCCAGCCGCTGCCCCTCCCGGTGGCGCCACTCGCGACGCCCCTGCAACTCCCACGTGTGCGGCAGGTCCTTGGCCATCGCCAGGACGAGAGCGGCGACGTATTCGGCGATGGGCTGCTCGAAGATGCCGCGCGCGTTCGTCACCACCGTGTCGGACACGGCGAGCGCCGGGCACATCAGATGGTCCACACCCGCGCTCGCCGTGTGCACCCAGCGCGGCCTGGGACCCTCGCCCGGCCAGGCGTCGCGCACCGCCGTGGAGGCGAAGTCCCACACGAGCAGCACGTCCGCGTCCGGGAGGTGCCCGGCGAGACTGTCCGCGTCGGCGTGCACGATCCGGGCGCGGCCGGTGAGACGGCCCAGGCGGGGCGGGGGGTCGGCGTCGAGGACAAGGAGCGTCGGGGCGGTCATGGGCAGCCGTTCTTCGCGGAGAGCGAGCGTCTGACATGCGCGGATTGACCACGCTCGCACCCGAACCTACCTTCGTCAACACGGGCGTGCGTACGGTCCGTTGTCCCCTCCTTCCGCACGGTGAGGCAGGTGCCTGCCATGGAGTCCTCGGACATCACCTTTCTCGGGGGTCCACGCCCGCAGCGAGGCGTCGGCGTGGTGGCCCCCTTCGACTTCGCCCTCGACCGCGAACTGTGGCGCTGGGTGCCGGACGACATCTCGCTCCACCTGACCCGGACGCCGTTCGTACCGGTCGAGGTGAGCCTGGACCTCGCGCGGCTGGTCAGCGAGCACGAGACGCTGGGAGAGGCGGTGCGCACTCTCAACGCCGTCGCGCCCGAGGTCGTCGCCTACGCCTGCACCTCGGGCAGCTTCGTCGGCGGGATCGCCGGGGAGCGCGCGATGTGTGAGGCGATGACCCGGGCGGGCGCGGTGCCCTCCGTGACCACGTCCGGGGCGCTGCTGGAGGCGCTCGCGGAGCTGGGCGTCCGGCGGGCGGCGCTGGTGACCCCGTACACGGAGTCCGTGACGCGGGCGCTGGAGGAGTACGTCGCCCAGGCGGGCGTCGCGGTGACGGGCTGCGCCTACATGGGGCTCACCCGGCACATCTGGAAGGTCCCCTACCGGGACGTGGCCGACATGGCGCGGCGCGCGGTCCGGGGCCGGACGGCGGACGTACTGTTCATCTCCTGCACGAACCTGCCGACGTACGACGTCATCCCCCAGCTGGAGGCGGAACTGCGCATACCGGTCCTGTCGGCCAACCAGGTAACGATGTGGGCTGCGCTGCGCAGGCTGGGTACCCGAGCCGTGGGGCCGTATCAGGCGCTGCTGGACGACTCGGCGCGTGAGTGGCCCGTACTGCCGGAAGAACAGCAGGAAGGCTGGACATGACCGCACTCGGATTCCTCTACCCGGGCCACTCGGCCGAGGACGACTATCCGCGCATCGAGCAGCTGCTGGGCAGTGACATTCGGGTGGACCTGGTCCACACGGACATCGGCGAGGACGCGCACCGGGCGGACGCCCTGCGCGAGATGGGCTCACCGGAGCGGCTCGCGGCGGGCGTGGCGCAGCTGCGGCTGTCCGGGGCCGAGGCGATCGTGTGGGCCTGCACCAGCGGCAGCTTCGTGTACGGCTGGGAGGGCGCCCAGGAGCAGGTGCGCACCCTCGCCCGGACGGCCGGGCTGCCGGCCTCCTCGACCTCCTTCGCCTTCGTGCACGCCGTGCAGGAGCTCGGGGTGCGGCGGGTCGCGGTCGGGGCGACCTACCCGGACGACGTGGCCGGGTTGTTCGCGGACTTCCTGCGGGCCGGAGGCGCGGAGGTGGTCGCGGTCCGTGGTTGCGGGATCATCACCGCGGCCGAGGTCGGGACGTGGGGCGAGGCGGAGCTGTTCACGCTGGCCCGGGAGGCCGACGATCCGTCCGCCGAGGCGCTGCTCCTGCCGGACACCGCCCTCCACACGGCCGCGTACGTCCCCGCCCTGGAGAAGGAGCTGGGCAAGCCGGTCCTCACCGCCAACCAGGTCACCGTGTGGGAGGCCCTGCGCCTGGCGGACCGCCGCGTGAACGCGCCGACGCTGGGGGCGCTGTTCACGCGGGAGCCGATCGTGCAGGTGTGAGCGGCGGCGGAAAAGACCGGGAATAACCGGGGACTGCCTCCTGTTAGCGGCCTGAGGACAGCGCACGGCCGAAAAGCAGGAGGCATCCACCGTGACGGCAGACGAGAACCGGGACAAGGCGCAGGGCGAGGCGGACGGCATCCGGGGTGAGGCGCAGGGCACCGCCCCCGTACCGCTCTCCGTACTGGACCTGGTCACCGTGGGCGCGGGCAGTACCGCCACCGACGCCCTGCGCACCAGTGTCGAGCTGTCCCGGCTCGCGGAGTCCCGCGGCTTCCACCGGTACTGGGTCGCCGAGCACCACTCCATGCCGGGCGTCGCCTCCTCCTCGCCCGCGGTGATCCTCGCCCACCTCGCCGCCCACACCGAGCGCATCCGGCTCGGCTCGGGCGGCGTCATGCTGCCCAACCACGCACCGCTGGTGATCGCCGAGCAGTTCGGCACGCTGGAGGCCATGGCCCCCGGCCGCATCGACCTCGGCCTGGGCCGCGCCCCCGGCACGGACGGCGCCACCGCCGCCGCCCTGCGCCGCACCGACCGGCTCAACGAGGGCGCCGACGACTTCCCCCAGCAGCTCGCGGAGCTGCTCCGCTTCCTGGACGACGACTTCCCCGACGGTCACCCCTACTCCCGCATCCACGCGATCCCGGGCCCGATCCAGAGCACCTCACCCGGCGGTGTGCAGTCCCCGCACCGCCCGCCCGTCTGGCTGCTCGGCTCCTCCGGCTTCAGCGCCCGCCTGGCCGCGATGCTCGGCCTGCCCTTCGCCTTCGCGCACCACTTCTCCGCGCAGAACACCATTCCGGCGCTCGACCTGTACCGGGAGCAGTTCCGCCCGTCCGCGGTCCTCGACGAGCCCTACGCCCTCATCGGCGTCTCCGCGCTCGCCGCGGACGACGAGAAGGAGGCCATCCGCCAGGTACGGGCCACCGCTCTGAACATGATCCGGCTGCGCTCCGGCCGTCCCGGCCTCTTCCCCGACCCGGAGGACGCCGAGGCCCACGAATTCAGCTCGCTGGAGCAGGAGTTCGTCGACTCCTGGGCCGCCAACATCGTCCACGGCACGGCGGACGAGGTCCGCTCCGGCCTGGACGACCTCCACAGGCGCACCGGCGCCGACGAGTTGATGCTCACGTCCCACGCCCACCGCGGCGAGCTGCGCCTGCGCTCCTACGAACTGATCGCGGACGCCTACGGGTTGCCGACGGCGTAGGACGTCGTCCCCAGCAGTTCGGAGATACGATCCGGCGGCACCGGGCGGGAGTACAGCCACCCCTGTCCGGTGTCGCAGCCGATGTGTCGCAGTCGGGAGGCCTGGGTGAGGGTCTCCACGCACTCGGCGGTGACGGTCAGGCCGAGCCGGTGGGCGAGCTGGATCATCGCCTCGACGACGACCTCGTCGGCCGGGTTCGGCCGCTCGCCCGCCTCGTCGTACTGGAAGCCCCGGACGAAGGAGCCGTCCAGCTTCAGCACGGAGACGGGCAGGCGGCTGAGGTAGGCGAGGTTCGAGTAGCCGGTGCCGAAGTCGTCGATGGCGATCCGTACACCCATGTCGCTCAGCGCCTGCAGGGCCTGGAGGGGGCGGCCCGCGGAGCCCATCACCGCGGACTCGGTGAGCTCCAACTGGAGCAGGCTCGGGGCCAGTTCCGTCTCGGCGAGGACCTCCGCCACGTCCGCGACCAGGTCGGAGTCCCAGACCTGCCGGACGGCCACGTTGACGCTCACGAAGATCGGCGGCTCGTCCGGGTGGTCCAGCTGCCAGCGGCGGGCCTGCCGGCAGGAGGTGGCCAGCGCCCAGCGGCCGAGCTGAACGATCGAACCGTCCTCCTCCGCCAATCCGATGAACCGATTCGGCGTCAACATTCCGAACTGCGGGTGGTTCCAGCGCGCGAGGGCCTCGACCCCGCGCAGCCGGCCGTCCTCCATGCCGACCAGCGGCTGGTACTCCAGGACGAACTCCCCGCGCTCGATGGCGGGTCGCAGCGTGGAGGCCAGGGCCTGGCGGGTCATGCGGTGGGCGTTGCGCTCCGGGTCGAACAGCGTCCAGCGGGACTTGCCGTCGGCCTTCGCCCAGTACAGCGTCGTATCGGCGGCCTGCATCAGAGCGGTGGCCGTGGTCCCGGCCGCGTGCCGCTCCACGACCCCGATCGACGCCGACAGCGACAGGCGCCGGCCGGCCAGGTCGAACGGCGCCTGGAGGGCCGTGAGTACGGACTCGGCGAGCTCGGCGACCTGGTCGGTGCCGGTGGAGTCCTCGACGAGCAGCGCGAACTCGTCGCCACCGAGTCTGGCCACCAGGGGAGCGCCGGCCCTCGCCAGCCCGGCCTCCTCGGCGACGCGGGTCAGCCGTTCGGCCACGGCGGCCAGCAGCCGGTCGCCGACGCGGTGGCCGAGGGTGTCGTTGACCGCCTTGAAGCCGTCCAGGTCCAGATAGCACAGACCGATCCGCCCGGTGCCGCTCTGCTCGTACGCCTCCGCCTCCAGCGCGGCCGTCAGACGTTCGAAGAACAGCGTGCGGTTGGGCAGCCGGGTCACCGGGTCGTGCATCTGCAAGTGCCGCAGCCGGGCCTGGAGTTCGCGGCGGGCGCTGATGTCGGCGACGGACAGCAGGACGCCGGTCTCGTCGCCCGCCAGGGGCGCGACGGTGACCTGCACCCACACCGACTGGCCGTCGGGGTGCTTCAGCCGGCGGGTGCAGCGCAGCTTCGCCTGCCGGCCGCGCAGCACCTCGCGGTAGGCGTGCCAGGTGCGGGTGTCGGAGGTCAGGTCCACCAGGTCGGCGGCCGCACGTCCGGCGAGCGACGCCGGGTCGCTGCCGAGCAGGGCGCCCAGCATGTCGTTGGCGCTGACGACCAGACCCTCACGGTCGACGACGGCCATCGCGAGGGGCGCCGCCGTGAAGACGGAGCGGTACGGCGACTCGCCACGAGGAGGCGCGACAAGATCACTGTCTGTGACGGCCGACCGATCGAGGTCTGCCGCGGGCGTCGGCCCTTCGGACGTTCCGCTCACCGCTCGCTCCCGCAGTGCACTCGATCTCAGTCCGCGCAGCAAAGTGTGCCGATCATAGAGGGTGGCCCCAGGGCCTTCCAGCCACTGTCCAGTGTCCCGGACGGGTCGGCCTTTCTGGCAGATCGTTTCTGCCCGCGCTTGGACGGGTTCTTCAAGCAGCGGACTGCTTGTGACGTTCCGTGAGTACTTCGGGGGTGTCGTCTTCTACCCCGATCCAGGGCCGCTCACTCATCCGGGTCAGATAAACAGGGCATAGCGCAGTAAAAGTACACAGGCTGGGTGCGGTGTCGTCCCGTCAACCGCATCCGGAGGTCCCGTTGCCGCGTCAGCCGCTCCGCAAGGGACTCAGGTTCGGGGCCCTCAAAAGGGCCTTCGGCGGGGCCTTCCGTGGGGCCGGCGGACGTCTCAGTGGGGCCGGTGGGGTCCTTCGTGGGGCCGGCGGGGCTCTCGGTCGTGCGGTGGCGCGCCCCCGACTGCGCAGCACCGCGGCCGTGTTCACCACGATGTCGGCGCTCGCCGCGACATCCCTCTTCAGTGTCCCGTCGGTCGCCGAACCCTTCTCGGTCGAGCCCTGCGTGTTGCAGCGCACCGACGCCCACCACTCGGAGGGCCTGGACACCTGGAACGCCGCGTATCCGCGTCCGACCCACCCGCTGGACGCGGTGATGGTCTTCCTGTCCTTCCCGGACTCGGCCCCGCTGACCACGCCCGCGCAGATCGCCGCCGACCACTTCCCGGCCACCAGCCGCTTCTTCGAACGGGCGTCCTACGGCAAGTTCACCATCCGCCCGCATCCGCTCCAGCGCTGGATCCGGATGCCGAAGCCGTCCACCACGTACGCCATACAGCGCGACTGGAGCGCCGAGGACCGGGCCGCCTATCTGCGCGACGCACTCGCCGCCGCCGACCCGCAGGTCGACTTCTCGCGCTACGACATCGTCTACTTCGTCGCCGACCCCGACGCGCCCGGCGTGGACTCCGACGCCACGAAGGTCGTCAACCTGGACACCCCCCTGCGGGCGGACGGCACGGACCTCCGCCGGGTCGTGACGGTCTTCGAGAAGCACCCACCGGACCGCCTGGTGCTCGCGCACGAGACGGGCCACGTCTTCGACCTGCCGGACCTCTACCACCGCCCGGTGGACGGCAAGGGCGACTGGGACACCTACGTCGGCGACTGGGACCTGATGGGCAGCCAGTTCGGACTGGCCCCCGACTTCTTCGCCTGGCACAAATGGAAGCTGGGGTGGCTCGAACCGCGCCAGGTGGCGTGTGTACGGGGTGCCCGGCCGACCCGCCTGACCCTCGAACCCCTCGGCGCGGGCCCGGGTGTCCCGGTCACCGGCGCCGCCGGATCCCCCGCGTTCGGCCTCGGCCACGGCACCAAGCTCGCGGTGGTGCGTACCGGCCCCGACGGCGCCCTCGCCTTCGAGGCGCGCGGCCCGGTCGGCAACGATCAGGCAACCTGCGACTCGGGCATCCTCGTCTACCGCGTGCACAGCAGCGCGGAGTCCGGCCGCGGTCCCATCGAGGTGGTCGACGCCCACCCGCGCGGTGAGGGCTGCTGGGAGGACTCCGTCTACCCACCCCTCGCAGACGCCCCAGTGGGCCTGGGCGAGAGCTTCACGGTGCCGGGCGAGAAGGTAGGCGTGAAGGTGGAGGGGCGTACGCCATCCGGGGCGTGGACGGTGACGATCACGACGGGGGTGCGGGGCTGAACGGGGGAGCCCCCGCAGTGCGTGGCGAAGCCGCGCGGAAACAGCGCCGCGCAGAAACAACGATGGCGAGGTGGTTCGCTCTACGCGAACACGCCTCGCCATCGCCAACGTGCGCCGCCAGGGACTCGAACCCCGGACCCGCTGATTAAGAGTCAGCTGCTCTAACCAACTGAGCTAGCGGCGCCTGCTGACGTCGTAGACCTTAGCATCCTGATCGGCGGGAGGAAAAATCGATATCCGTACCGCCGTGCGGGCCGCCCGCACGGCCGCCCACAGCAGGATCTCGGGGCCCGGCAGCCAGGGGTGACGGGTGTCGGGAGCGGCGAGCCAGCGGGTGGCGGACGTGCTCGTGCCGGTGGCGGCGGGGGTGAGGGGCGGCACGGTCACCGCGTCGCCGGTGCCGTGGCACAGCAGCGGCGGGATGGCCTCCGTACGGCTGTCCCGGCGGCCGTGGGCGCCCCATTCCTCCCACTCCAGCAGCGAGGGCAGCCGCTGGGCCGTACCGGGCGCGGCGAACAGCAGCATCCGCCCCCGGAGCGCGGCCACCGGTCCCGAGCCCGGCCCCTCGTCCCACAGCCGGTCGAGCATCCGGCGCCCGAAGACCGCGGGGGCGCTGATGACGTCGAATACGGAGCCGCAGGGCAGGACGACCGGGGCGTCCGGCCGCTCGTGCCAGAGCGCGAGGGTGCTGCGCGGGTACGTTCCGGCGGAGGCCAGCCAGTCGGCACCGTCCGGGGTGACCCCCGAGGCCTCGCAGCGATCGCGACCGGAGAACGGCTCATCCCATGTGCTGCTCATGCCGCCCAGGTCTACCGACCGTGAGCGAGCTGTTCCCGAGGGTTGCGGAAAATCGGGACAGGAGGGGGTGGGAGGGGGTATCTTGCCCGCCTGGCATATGCCATGGAGGTGTGTTCTGGGCGCGCGGGCCGCTCAGACCGGGTCGACGTGCCCCAGGCCCTCGGTGTCGCCCCGCAGCAGATCCCGCCCGAACTCGACCATCCTCTTCGCGTAGTCCTCGGTCCACTCGGCCCGCTCGGCGATGTCCGCCGGCGTGAGCCGGTCGAACCGGCGCGGATCGGCGAGCTGAGCGGCGGCGATCGCCTGGAACTCCACCGCCCGGTCGGTGGCCGCACGGAACGCGAGCGTCAGCTCCGTCGCGCGCGCCAGCAACGCCCCCGGATCGTCGATCGACTCCAGATCGAAGAAGTGCTCCGGGTCGGCGGCCACCTCCGTGGGCTCGAAGAGCAGGGGCGCGGGGCGTAGCCGCGGTTCGTTGCGACGCGGCGTGGGCTCCGCCATGTCTTCTCCTCCTCGTACGGTTGCGGGTGGCACCCCCCTTCGGGTGGTCCACCCTCCATTGTCTCCCGGGGGCGCAAGGGCACCCCGGGCAAGCATCACCGTCCCGGAGGCCCACCGCCCCGCACTCTCAAGTCCGCGGAGCCACGCGATGTTCCCCGAGCGGGGGCAGGGACGGTGGTCGGTGCCCGCTGGTGGGTTCGGGGTGTTGTTCATGGCCGCCAGGTCACGCGGTGTTCCCCCAGGCGCGCCAGCACCGCGTGGTTCGCCTCCCAGCCATCCGGGCTGTGTTCATTGGCCGCC